>NZ_JBHVPD010000011.1:70026-144670 GCF_042887525.1 Kitasatospora sp. NPDC057936 | reverse complement strand
TGAAGCAGCAACGCCAGTTGTTGTGGAGTCGCCGTTGAAATACCACTCTGGTCGTGCTGGATGTCTAACCTGGGTCCGTGATCCGGATCAGGGACAGTGTCTGGTGGGTAGTTTAACTGGGGCGGTTGCCTCCTAAAGGGTAACGGAGGCGCCCAAAGGTTCCCTCAGCCTGGTTGGCAATCAGGTGTTGAGTGTAAGTGCACAAGGGAGCTTGACTGTGAGACTGACGGGTCGAGCAGGTACGAAAGTAGGGACTAGTGATCCGGCGGTGGCTTGTGGAAGCGCCGTCGCTCAACGGATAAAAGGTACCCCGGGGATAACAGGCTGATCTTCCCCAAGAGTCCATATCGACGGGATGGTTTGGCACCTCGATGTCGGCTCGTCGCATCCTGGGGCTGGAGTAGGTCCCAAGGGTTGGGCTGTTCGCCCATTAAAGCGGTACGCGAGCTGGGTTTAGAACGTCGTGAGACAGTTCGGTCCCTATCCGCTGTGCGCGTAGGAGTGTTGAGAAGGGCTGTCCCTAGTACGAGAGGACCGGGACGGACGAACCTCTGGTGTGCCAGTTGTTCTGCCAAGGGCATGGCTGGTTGGCTACGTTCGGGAGGGATAACCGCTGAAAGCATCTAAGCGGGAAGCCTGCTTCGAGATGAGCACTCCCACCTCCTTGAGAGGGTAAGGCTCCCAGTAGACGACTGGGTTGATAGGCCGGATATGGAAGCCCTGTAAGGGGTGGAGTTGACCGGTACTAATAGGCCGAGGGCTTGTCCTCAGTTGCTCGCGTCCACTGTGTTGTTCTGAAACAACGACCGCCTTGCCGGCGGGTCGACAGTTTCATAGTGTTTCGGTGGTCATAGCGTGAGGGAAACGCCCGGTTACATTCCGAACCCGGAAGCTAAGCCTCACAGCGCCGATGGTACTGCAGGGGGGACCCTGTGGGAGAGTAGGACGCCGCCGAACAATCATTCCAAAAAGACCCACTCCCGATCGGGAGTGGGTCTTTTTGCGTTACCCTCTGCGAATGCAGAACCTGACCCTGACCTGGCAGTCCGCCGGGGGCACCGCCGTCGTTCTATACGGCGGCGCGTACGTCGCCGCGAGGGTCCGGAAGCCGTCCTTGTCGGCGCTCCTGCGCGAGGCCGGCACCCTGCTCGCCCTGTTCGCGCTGTGGCAGCTGGTGGGGCACCTGTCGGTGATGAGCGCGGACCACGCGCTGGACCGGGCGGAGTGGATCCACCGGACGGAGCTGGCGGTCGGGCTGCCGGACGAGGCGTCGTGGCAGGCCGCGATCACGCCGTACCCGGTGCTGGTGCGGCTGGCGAACTACTACTACGCGGTCATGCACTTCGGCGTCATGCTGGTGGTGCTGCTCTGGGTGTTCCTGCGGCACCGCGAGCGGTACGCGTGGGTGCGGAACACCGTGGTGATCACGACGGCGGTCTGCCTCCTGGTCCAGTTCATCCCGGTGGCACCGCCGCGGATGCTGCCGGAGAACGGCTTCGTCGACGTGGCCGCGCAGTACGGGCAGTCCGTGTACGGCGGCGCGGTCGGCGGCGTGGTGGTGGCGGACCAGCTGTCCGCGATGCCGTCGGTGCACGTGGCGTGGTGCGTGCTGGCGGCGGTGGCGGTGATCCGGGTGGCGCGGAGTCCGTTGCGCTGGCTGGTGGTGCTGCACCCCGTCCTGACGGTCGCCGTGGTCGTCGTGACCGCCAACCACTTCTGGGCGGACGGCATCGTCGCCGTGACGATCCTGCTCTTCGCGTACGCCGTCCTGGCGCTGACGGCACGCCGGCGGGGCCGGTTCGCGGACCGGGCAGGTCACTTGAGCGGCAGCGCGATCCGACCCCACTTGCCGTTGCCCAGCCTGGCCGTGGCCCCGTACCAGGCGATGAGCCCGGAGAGCGCCGCGACCCAGCCCGCGAGCTTGGTGAGGCTGCCGTGGCCGCCGAACGCGCCGATGGCGGCGACCAGCAGGGACAGCGTCAGCAGGCCGTAGACGGCCCGGCTGTACAGGCCCGCGCCCCAGCTCGCCGCGGTGAGGGTGAGGGCGAGCAGGGCCCACAGCAGCAGGAACAGCCCGGCGGCGTTCTTGCTCGCGCCGCCGGCCACCGACCAGGTCGCCCAGAAGGCGCCGAGGCTGGTGAACGCGGTGCCGGTGAAGCCCTCGCCGCCGCGGAGCTGCCAGAGGCCCGCGACGAACAGGGTGATGCCGCCGACGACGTGGGCGAGGTGGGCCGCGTCCCCGGCGCCGGTGCCCTTGAGGATTCCGGTCGAGAGCAGGCCGTAGGCGAGAAGTGTGAGGCCGAGTGCGAGGTAGCCGAGGTTACCCGCGTCGGCTCCGGTGGGACGGGCGTTCGTTGCCCCGGAGGCGTCGTTGCTCACCGGAGGCTCCTTTCACTCTGGGCGCGCGCAGGGCGCAGTCAACGCAGTGGAGTGGTCCGAAGGAGTGGTTGCGAGAAGGTGCGCGCGACCGCGCCGAGGGCGCACGGCAGGAGCGTGCGCGGGCTGCGGTCAGAGGTGGTGGGCCGAGGGCCGAATGTTCCGGGCCGAGGGTTGGGGGGAAGTCCCCGCTGAGGTCGGTGTACCCGGGCCGACCAGGCTTGTACCCTTGTGAATCGCACAATTTGTGGCGCCGTCAGCTGTGGAACGCTCACGATCGGCCGCCGGGCGGGTCCGGCCGTGGCAGTTCTGCTCAGTGGCGGCGGTCCGGCGGGTCCGCCCCGGCGCCGACCCGGTCGGCACGGGTGCGTCGCGCTCAGCTCGTGCGCTGGGCGGGCACCCGCAGCGTCAGGATCGCCATGTCGTCGGACGGCGGCTCCGGGGCGAAGCGCTCGACCGCGCGCTGCACGCGCATGGCGACGGCCCCGGCGGTGAGGCCGGTGCAGCCGGTGAGGACCTCGGCGAGGCCGTCGTCGCCCAGCATCCGGCGGCCCTCGCGGCGTTCGGTGACGCCGTCGGTGACGCAGAGCAGGACCTCGCCCGGGGCGAGCACGAGGTGCTCGGCGGTGAGGTCGAGGTCGTCCATGACGCCGAGCAGGGGCTGCGGGGTGGCGGCGCGGTCGACCTGGCCGTCGGTGCGCAGCCGCAGCGGCAGCGGGTGGCCGGCGCAGACCAGGGACAGTTCGGTGCTGCCGTCCGGTCGGGGCGTCAGTTCGCCGTAGAGCAGGGTGAGGAAGCGGCTGCGCGAACCCTCGTCCAGGATGGCCGCGTTGAGCCGGGTGAGGACCTGCGGGGCGTCCAGGCCCTCACGGGCGAGCAGGCGCAGCGAGTGGCGGGCCAGGCCGGTGACGGAGGCGGCCTCGGGGCCGGTGCCGCAGACGTCGCCGATGGCGAAGCCGTACGTGCCCTCGCGGATGGTGAACAGGTCGTAGAAGTCGCCGCCGACCTCGTTGCCCTCGCCGGCGGCCTGGTAGTACACGTCCACCTCGACGCCGGGGATCTCGGGCAGGTCGGGCGGCAGGAGGCTGCGCTGGAGGGCCTGGCTGGTCGCGGTGCGCTCGGAGTAGAGGCGGGAGTTGTCGAGGGCGAGGGCGGCCCGGCGGGAGAGGTCCTCGGCGAGTTCGAGGATCTCCTGGCGGAAGCGGACGCCGGCCGGGGTGCCGAGGGCGAGCAGGCCGATGACGCGGTTGCGGGCGGTGAGCGGCAGGACGACGGTCTCGCCGAGCACGCCGGCGAGTTCGGGGCTGTCGGTGAGGCCGCCGGCGGCGGCGGTCTCGGTGGGTGCGGGCCAGAACCGGGCGCTGTGGGCGGGACCGGGGTCGGGCGCGGGGGTCTTGTCGAGCAGGCCGCGCAACGCGTCGATGCGGTCCTCGTCCTCGTGCAGGACGAAGGCGAGGTTGGGCGCGGCGCCGTGGTCGCCCTTGGTGTAGACAGCGCACCAGGAGGCGAGGGTGGGGACGGCCATCTGGGCCATCAGGGCTAGGGTCTGCTCGTGTTCGAGGGTGCCGGCGAGCAGGTCGGAGGCTTCGACGAGGAAGGAGAGCGAGCCGCGGCGCAGTCGTTCGAGCTCGGTGAGGCGGGTGCTTTCGACGGCGAGGGCGACCCGGTCGGCGGCGAACTGCAGGCGCAGCGCGTCCTCGTTGTCGTAGCGGCCGGGGGTGGCGGTGGCGATGCCGAGGGAGCCGATCAGCCGGCCCTCGACCTTGAGCGGGACGGTGACCAGGGAACGCATGCCGCTGCCGTCGAGGAGGGCCGGTCCGGCCGGACGGGCGATCAGGTCGTCGTGGACGGTGGGCAGCCGGGCGGAGTCGTAGCGGTTGCCGTGTCCGACCGGGAAGCGGGTGTGGCGGCGGTGTCCGGTGGTGAGGCCGGTGGCGGCGCGGACCTCGAACTCGGTCTCGTCCTCGGTGGTGAGGAGCAGGTAGGCGGCGTCGGCGTCGAGCAGGTCGCGGGCGCGTTCGACGGTGCGCTGGAGCAGGGTGTCGAGGTCGTCGGTGGCGACCGGGCCGGCCAGCAGGTCGAGCCGGGGGCCGGCCGGGTCGGTGCGGTCGCCGGGCAGGGCGCGGGCGGGGGAGCGCAGGACGGCGCGGTCGGGTTCGAGGACGAGCAGGCAGAGTGTGGAGGGGACGCCCTCGGTGTCGCGGACGCGGACCTGGACGCCGTACACCTCCTCGGTGCGGCCGTCGGCGCGGCGGACGGCGAAGCCGCCCTCCCAGCGCGCGAGGCGCAGGGTCTCGGCGAGGCCGAGGCCGCGGGCGGGGGTGTCGGGCCAGACGGCGAGGTCGGCCCACGGGCGGCCGAGGACGCTGTCGGCGGGGTGCCGGAAGAGGGCTTCGGCGTCCGGGTTCCAGGCGAGGACGCGGCCGTCGTCGTCGAGCTGGACGACGGCGACGTGCACCGGGCCGGGGCCGCTGGGCAGGTCGCTGCCGGGGGTGGCGGGGACGGCGTAGCGGGTGCCGGCGACGGGGACCGGCAGGGCGAGGCGGAACCAGACGGTCTTGCGGCCGGCCGCGTACTCGACGCCCCAGCGTTCGGCGAGGGCGGAGCACATCAGCAGGCCGCGGCCGCCCTCGCCGTCGGGGTCGGCGTAGCGGTCGGAGGAGGTGACGGGGCCGTCGGTGAAGGCGGGCAGGCCGCGTTCCGGGTGGTGGTCGGTGACCTCGATCCGGACGGTGCCCTCCTCGCGCAGGCAGCCGACGTCGGCGGCGGTGCCGGCGTGCACGACGGCGTTGGTGACGAGTTCGCTGACCAGGACGACGGCGTCGTCGACGACCTCCGGCAGCCCCCAGCCGAGCAGCGCGTCCCGGACGAAGCCCCGGGCGGCGGCCGCGGACCTGCCGTCGGGGTCGAAGGTGGCGGCTGCGCGCGCGGTGACCACGTTGCCACTTCTCCTCTGCTGCTCTTGCCCTGGCTGTCCGGGTGCGGCGCCGTCTCCCGGTACGCGCCGGCGGGTGGGCGGCGGCGCTGGGACGGGTCGTGGCCCGGTGCAGCGCTCCACCCTACTTTCCGCTTGGTTCCCCGTGGGGGCGGGGCGTCGAAACGGGCACCAGAGGGTGATTCTGCCCACGCGTTTCGGGAGAGGCGGTAACAACCGTGTGCAACCGGCCGTATACCCGGGGCCGGTGCTGCCAGACTGGGGGGTCCGCGACGGTCGGTCGGGACAGTACGGTCGACGCGGGTGCCGGTGCGTCGTGAGGTGCGGCCGGTGCGCAGCCCAAGCCGGGGCGGTGCCCGGGCCCCGGTCCGCCGGGGCGCGGAGGGCCACCGGACAGTTCACGACGTGGGAGGGGCCCGTTGAGTTCGGCCACCAAGGACGCAACCGGTACGACGCAGGCCGCCCAGCGCGGTGCTCGCCCCGGGGCCGCGCCGCGGAGCGCGGCCGGCCGGCGAGCGAACCACGGCCGGGGCGCGGAACCGGCGGAGCTGCGCAAGCTGCTGTCGGCGCTGACGGCGATGCGCGACGGCAACTTCCGGCGCCGGCTGACGGTGCCGGGGGACGGGCCGCTGGCGGAGATCGCCGCGGTGTTCAACGAGGTGGCCGAGCGCAACCAGCACCTGACCGGTGAACTGGCCCGGGTGCGGCGGGCGGTGGGCCGCGAGGGCCGGCTGAACGAGCGGCTGGAGACCGGTGCGGGCGAGGGCGCCTGGATGGCGGCGGTCGACAACTGCAACGCGCTGATCGACGACCTGGCCCGTCCGATGGCCGAGGTGGGCCGGGTGCTGACCTCGATCGCCGAGGGTGACCTGGACCAGAAGATGGAGCTGCGCTCGCTGCACAGCAACGGGGTGAGCCACCCGCTGCGCGGCGAGTACCTGAAGATCGGGCGGACGGTCAACGGACTGGTGGACCAGCTCTCGGAGTTCACCGACGAGGTGACCCGGGTGGCCCGCGAGGTCGGTACCGAGGGCAAGCTGGGCGGTCAGGCCAAGGTCCGCAGCGTGTCGGGCAGTTGGAAGGACCTGGCGGACTCGGTCAACACGATGGCCGGGCGGCTGACGGCCCAGGTGCGCAACATCGCCCAGGTGACGACGGCGGTGGCCAAGGGCGACCTGTCCCGCAAGGTCACCGTCGAGGTGGCCGGCGAGATGCTGGAGCTGAAGAACACCGTCAACACGATGGTGGACCAGCTCAACGGCTTCGCGGCGCAGGTGACGAGGGTCGCCCGGGACGTCGGGACCGAGGGCCGCCTCGGCGGTCAGGCGCAGGTGCCGGGCGTGGCCGGGGTCTGGCGGGACCTGACCGACTCGGTGAACTTCATGGCCGACAACCTGACCGGCCAGGTGCGGAACATCGCCCAGGTGACGACGGCGGTGGCGCGCGGGGACCTCTCGCAGAAGATCGAGGTGGACGCGCGCGGCGAGATGCTGGAGCTGAAGAACACCATCAACACGATGGTGGACCAGCTGTCCGGGTTCGCCGAGCAGGTGACCAGGGTGGCCCGCCAGGTGGGTACCGAGGGTCGCCTCGGCGGCCAGGCGCAGGTGCCGGGCGCGGCGGGCGTGTGGCGCGACCTGACCGACAACGTCAACTTCATGGCGAACAACCTCACCGATCAGGTGCGCAACATCGCCCAGGTGACGACCGCGGTCGCCAAGGGCGACCTGTCGCAGAAGATCCAGGTGGACGCGCGCGGGGAGATCCTGGAGCTGAAGAACACCATCAACACGATGGTGGACCAGCTCTCGGCGTTCGCGGACGAGGTGACCCGGGTGGCCCGGGACGTCGGCACCGAGGGCATCCTCGGCGGCCAGGCGAGCGTGCCGGGGGTGTCCGGGACCTGGAAGGACCTGACCAACTCCGTCAACCTGATGGCCAACAACCTGACCAGCCAGGTCCGCAACATCGCCGAGGTGACCACGGCGGTCGCGCGCGGCGACGTCTCGAAGAAGATCACCGTCGACGCCCGGGGCGAGATCCTGGAGCTGGTGACGACCGTCAACACGATGGTGGACCAGCTGTCGGCGTTCGCGGACGAGGTGACCCGCGTCGCCCGTGAGGTGGGCACCGAGGGGATCCTGGGCGGCCAGGCCCGGGTGCGGGGGGTGTCGGGCATCTGGAAGGACCTGACCGACAACGTCAACTTCATGGCGTCCAACCTGACCGGGCAGGTGCGCAACATCGCCGAGGTCGCCTCGGCGGTGGCCCGCGGCGACCTCTCGAAGAAGATCACCATCGACGCGCAGGGCGAGATCGCGACGCTCGCCGGGACGCTGAACACGATGGTCGACCAGCTCTCGTCCTTCGCCGTCGAGGTGACCAGGGTCGCCCGCGAGGTCGGCACCGACGGCACCCTGGGCGGCCAGGCGAGCGTGCCCGGCGTGGCCGGCATCTGGAAGGACCTGACCGACAACGTCAACCTGATGGCCAACAACCTCACCGGCCAGGTCCGCAACATCGCGCTGGTGATCACGGCGGTGGCCCGCGGCGACCTGTCGCAGAAGATCGACGTCGACGCGCGCGGCGAGATCCTCCAGCTCAAGACCAGCATCAACACGATGGTCGACCAGCTGTCCGCGTTCGCCGACGAGGTCACCCGCGTCGCCCGCGAGGTGGGCACCGACGGCCGCCTGGGCGGCCAGGCCCGGGTGCCCGGGGTGGACGGCACCTGGCAGGACCTCACCGAGTCGGTGAACGAGCTGGCCAACAACCTGACCCGGCAGGTGCGCGCGATCGCGCAGGTCGCCACCGCCGTGACCAGGGGCGACCTGAGCCTGCGGATCGACGTCGACGCCGCGGGGGAGCTCGACGAGCTCAAGGACAACATCAACCAGATGATCGCCAACCTGCGCGAGACCACCCGCACCAACCAGGAGCAGGACTGGCTCAAGACCAACCTGGCCCGGATCTCCGGCCTGCTCCAGGGCCGCCGGGACCTGGAGGCGGTCGCCTCGCTGATCATGACCGAGCTCACCCCGGTGGTCTCCGCCCAGCACGGCGCGTTCTTCCTCGCCCAGCCGGCCGGCCGCACCGCCGAGCTGATCACCGAGGACGACGACGAGAACGACACCGTGCTGCGCCTGATCGGCAGCTACGGCTACCAGCGGCGCGCGATGCCGACCACCTTCCGCCCCGGCGAGTCGCTGATCGGCCAGGCCGCGGTGGAGAAGCGGGCGATCATCCTCAAGGAGGCGCCGCCCGGGTACCTCAAGATCGCCTCGGGCCTCGGCGAGGCCTCGCCGGCCCACATCGTGGTGCTGCCGGTGCTGTTCGAGGGCCGGCTGCTCGGCGTGATCGAACTCGCCACCTTCAGCTCGTTCACGACCGTCGCCCTCGACTTCCTCAACCAGATCGCCGACCTGATCGGCGTCACCGTCAACACCATCAGCGTCAACACCAAGACCGAGGGCCTGCTGCTGGAGTCCCAGCGGCTCACCGCGGAACTCTCCATGCGTTCGGCTGAGTTGGAGGCCCGCCAGGAGGAACTGGAGCGCACCAATGAGGAGTTGCAGGAGAAGGCCGAGCAACTCGCCCAGCAGAACCGCGACATCGAGATCAAGAACAGCGAGATCGAGGAGGCCCGCCAGGTCCTGGAGGAGCGCGCCGAACAGCTCGCCCTGGCCTCCCGCTACAAGAGCGAGTTCCTCGCCAACATGTCGCACGAGCTGCGCACCCCGCTCAACTCGCTGCTGATCCTGGCCAAGCTGCTCTCCGACAACAACGAGGGCAACCTCTCGCCCAAGCAGGTCGAGTTCGCCGACACCATCCACGGCGCCGGCTCCGACCTGCTCCAGCTGATCAACGACATCCTCGACCTGTCCAAGGTCGAGGCCGGCAAGATGGACGTCCGCCCGAGCCGGATCGCCCTGGTCCAGCTGGTCGACTACGTCGAGGCCACCTTCCAGCCGGTCGCGCTGGACAAGAACCTGGACTTCGCCGTCCGGGTCTCGCCCGCGCTGCCGGTCACCCTGCACACCGACGAGCAGCGGCTCCAGCAGGTGCTGCGCAACCTGATCTCCAACGCGGTCAAGTTCACCGACGCGGGCGCCGTCGACTTCTCGATCAGCCCGGCCGGGCCGGACGTGCCCCAGCACGTCCGCGAGCAGCTGCTGGAGTCCGGCTCGATCAAGGACCCGGACGACCCGCTGATCGCCTTCGCCGTCTCCGACACCGGCATCGGCATCCCCGGCAACAAGCTGCGGGAGATCTTCGAGGCCTTCAAGCAGGCCGACGGCGGCATCAGCCGCAAGTACGCCGGAACGGGCCTGGGCCTCTCGATCAGCCGGGAGATCGCCCGGCTGCTCGGCGGTGAGATCCACGTCGAGAGCGAGCTCGGCAGGGGCTCGACCTTCACGCTCTACCTGCCGCTGCGCACCGAGTCCTCGGACACCCCGCCCACCGAGCGCGCCGCCGTGGCGGCCGTGCCCAACACCCCGGTGCTGCGCGCCACCGTCGGCGTGACCCCGGTGGGCGTTCCCGTCCCGGTGGGCGAGAACCCGGCCGATCACTGGGCCCAGGAGGTCCGCGAACTCGCCGAGGAGCGCCGCCGCGGCGCCGTGGAGCGCCGTCGCACCGCCGCCCTGGACCTCCCCGCCGGGGGCCGCCCGGTGGAGCCGGTCCCGCTGCGCCCCGGCCGCACCGACGCGCGCTTCGGCGGCCAGCAGGTGCTGATCGTCGACGACGACGTCCGCAACGTGTTCGCCCTCACCAGCGTCCTGGAACAGCACGGCCTGACCGTCCTGTACGCCGAGAACGGGCGCGAGGGCATCGAGATGCTGGAGCAGCACGAGCACGTCGCGCTGGTCCTGATGGACATCATGATGCCGGAGATGGACGGCTACGCGACCACCGAGGCGATCCGCCGGATGCCCCAGTTCGCCGGCCTGCCGATCATCGCGCTGACCGCCAAGGCGATGAAGGGCGACCGCGAGAAGTCCCTCGCGGCGGGCGCCACCGACCACATCACCAAGCCGGTGGAGACCGACCACCTGCTGGCGGTGATGCACGAGTGGCTGCGGCCCGACCGGCCCTGAGCGCGTACCCCAGGTCCCGTTTCCCAAGCGGGACTTGGGCGACGGGCCGCCGGCGGGGCGCGCACCGGGAGGCGGACTCCGGGGCGTACGCCGGGCCGGAGATCGGTTTGCTGGCGGGGACGGCCGGGAACCCGGTAGGGTCACCGATCGTTGCGAACAGTGACCGGACGGCGACACGCTGCTGAGCGTGCGCCGGAGCACCGGCCGTGCACCGGTCCCGATCGGGTCCGACGCAGCCGGGTCGCGACGGAGCGATGTGCCGGGCGAGGGGGTGCGGCTAGCATGACCGGGGTAGCGGTGGGCAGTACGCGAGTGCCCTCACCGGGCAGGCAGGCGACAGGAGGGCGGGCCCTGATGCAGAAGGCGAAGATCCTCCTGGTCGACGACCGGCCGGAGAACCTGCTGGCACTGGAGGCGATCCTGTCGGCGCTCGACCAGACGCTGGTGCGCGCGGCGTCCGGCGAGGAGGCGCTCAAGGCGCTGCTGACCGACGACTTCGCCGTGATCCTGCTGGACGTCCAGATGCCGGGCATGGACGGCTTCGAGACCGCCGCCCACATCAAGCGCCGCGAGCGCACCCGGGACATCCCGATCATCTTCCTCACCGCGATCAACCACGGCCCGCACCACACCTTCCGCGGCTACGCGGCCGGCGCGGTCGACTACATCTCCAAGCCGTTCGACCCGTGGGTGCTGCGCGCCAAGGTCTCCGTCTTCGTCGACCTGTACGTGAAGAACTGCCAGCTGAAGGAGCAGGCCGCGCTGCTGCGGCTGGAGCTGGAGGCGGGCGGCGGAGAGCCGGCCCTCGGCGGGGCGCTGCTCGGCGAGCTGTCCGCGCGGCTGGCGGCGGTCGAGGAGCAGGCGGAGGCGCTGGGCAAGCAGCTGGACGGCAGCGCCGACTCGGGGGTGGCCGCCACCGCGGCGCACCTGGAGCGGAAGCTGGCCGGGCTGCGCCGGGCCCTGGACGCGCTGCGCCCGGGCAGCTCGTAGGGGTACGCAGGAGCCGCGCCGGCCGGCCCGACCGGGTGGAGCGCGCGGGCGTCCGGGTGAATTCCGGTCAGCGTGACGGAGTGTCTGCGACACGTCGGGGCGCCCCGGCTCGCCACATGTGCACCGGTGGCCCGCACCGGTAGGCTGCTGACCCATGGCCACTCGTACGCCCGGAAACGCAGCACGTAAGACGAGTCCGGGACCGTCCAAGAAGGCCGCGGCGAGGACTCCGGGCAAACCGCCGGCGAAGAAGGCGGCGCCCCGCAAGGCACCCGCGAAGAAGACGGCGGCCAGGTCGGCCCCGCCACCGCCGCCGAACAGGTCGATACTCCTGCGCGCCCTCAACGGGCTCGCGAGCCCGATCGCCGCGATCTTCCGGGGCGTCGGCGACGGTGCCAAGAACCTCCACCCGGCCCACCGCAAGGACGGGCTGGGCCTCGTGCTGTTCGCGCTCGGCCTGGTGACGGCCGCGGGGACCTGGTTCAGCCCGCAGGGCTGGCTCGGCGAGGCGGCCACCGCCGTGGTGTCCGGGCTGTTCGGGCGGCTCGATGTGCTGGTGCCGTTCCTGCTGGTCGGGATCGCGATCCGGCTCTGGCGCCACCCGGAGCTGCCGGAGGCCAACGGGCGGATCGTGATCGGCCTGAGCGCGCTGGTGGTCGGCGTCCTCGGCCTGGTCCACATCGGCTGCGGCGCGCCCACGATGGGCAGCGGCGCGTCCCGGATAAGGGCGGCGGGCGGCATCATCGGCTGGGCCGCGTCGACGCCCATGATGGCCGCCGCGGGCCCGGCGCTGGCCGTGCCGCTGCTCCTGCTGCTGGCCTTCTTCGGCCTGCTGGTGGTCACCGCCACCCCGGTCAACCGCATCCCCGAGCGGTTGCGCTCCGCCGGCGTGCGGCTCGGCGTGGTCGAGCCGGGGCCGGAGGACGAGTACGGCGAGGGGCGTGCGCCGGAGCGCGAACTGTCCACGGATCCGCCGGAGGACGCCGACCCGTCGGCGCTGCCGTTCAGCGTCGACTCCGAGGACACGGTCGACGAGGTGGCCGCCCGTCGGCGCCGCCGCCGGCGCAAGCCGCAGTCCGAGGAGCCCGAGGGCGCGGAGGCGGGCCCCGAGCCCGTCTCGTTCGACAAGGACGTCGACGACCCGTTCACCACCCGCAACCTCGCCGCGGGCGCCGCCGCCGACCTGGACGGCGCGCTGGTCTACGGCGTGCCCGCCTCCTCCGCGGTGGCGGACATGATGCACCAGGTGCAGGACCGCACCGCCCCGCCCGAGGAGGCCCTCGTCCCGGCGGCCCGCGGCGGCGGCCCGGGCGCGCCCGAGGAGCACGGCCGCGCCCCGGTGCGGATGGAGCAGCTCCAGCTCTCCGGCGACATCACCTACAGCCTGCCCCCGCTCGACCTGCTGGAGCGCGGCGGTCCGGCCAAGCCCCGCAGCGCCCTCAACGACGAGGTGGTGGCCCAGCTCACGAGCACGTTCGCCGAGTTCAAGGTGGACGCCAAGGTCACCGGATTCACCCGGGGTCCGACGGTCACCCGCTACGAGGTCGAGCTCGGCCCGGCCGTCAAGGTGGAGCGGATCACCGCGCTCGCCAAGAACATCGCGTACGCGGTGGCCAGCGCGGACGTGCGGATCATCAGCCCGATCCCGGGCAAGTCCGCGGTCGGCATCGAGATCCCCAACCGGGACCGGGAGATGGTCAACCTCGGCGACCTGCTGCGCTCGCGCACGGCCGCCGAGGACACCCACCCGATGGTCGTCGGCATGGGCAAGGACGTCGAGGGCCACACCGTGATGGCCAACCTCGCGAAGATGCCGCACATCCTGGTGGCCGGGGCGACCGGCGCGGGCAAGTCCTCCTGCATCAACTGCCTGATCACCTCGATCCTCGCCCGGGCCACCCCGGACGAGGTGCGGATGGTGCTGGTCGACCCCAAGCGGGTCGAGCTGACCGCCTACGAGGGCATCCCGCACCTGATCACACCGATCATCACCAACCCCAAGAAGGCCGCCGAGGCCCTCCAGTGGGTGGTGCGCGAGATGGACATGCGCTACGACGACCTCGCGGCGTTCGGCTTCCGGCACGTCGACGACTTCAACGCGGCGGTGCGCGCCGGGAAGGTCACCCCGCCGCTCGGCAGCGAGCGCGAGCTGACGCCGTACCCGTACCTGCTGGTGATCGTCGACGAGCTGGCCGACCTGATGATGGTCGCCCCGCGCGACGTCGAGGACTCGGTGGTCCGGATCACCCAGCTGGCCCGCGCGGCCGGCATCCACCTGGTGCTCGCCACCCAGCGGCCCTCGGTGGACGTCGTGACCGGTCTGATCAAGGCCAACGTGCCGTCCCGGCTGGCCTTCGCGACCTCCGCGATGGCCGACTCCCGGGTCATCCTGGACCAGCCCGGCGCCGAGAAGCTGATCGGCAAGGGCGACGCGCTCTTCCTGCCGATGGGCGCCGGCAAGCCGATCCGCATGCAGGGCGCGTTCGTCACCGAGGCCGAGATCGCCGCGGTGGTGCAGCACTGCAAGGACCAGTTGGCCGCCCGCTACCGGGACGACGTCACGGTCGGCGGCGGGCCGAAGAAGGAGATCGACGAGGAGATCGGCGACGACCTCGACCTGCTGATCCAGGCCGCGGAGCTGGTGGTCTCCACCCAGTTCGGCTCGACCTCGATGCTCCAGCGCAAGCTCCGGGTCGGCTTCGCCAAGGCGGGCCGGCTGATGGACCTGATGGAGTCACGCGGGATCGTCGGCCCGAGCGAGGGCTCCAAGGCGCGCGACGTGCTGGTGAAGCCGGACGAGCTCGACGGGGTGCTGGTGACCCTGCGCGGCTGACGGACCGGGCGCGGGAGGCGGGTGTCCCGGACGAGGTGTCACTCGTTCGGAGGAGGGTAGGCGCCAGGGCGGGAACCGAACGTCCGCGCACCGCGTCACTGGCCGGAAAGCGATCACCGTGCTCCCCCTGCGTGACCCCGCCGACCGGCCGTCTGCGGGGCCCCACCCCGATCGGGGCGGGTGCGCGCATTCGGGCCTGTTCCGCTTGAGAATCGATCCGTCCACGCCCCTAGACTGTTCCCCAGCAGGTGGCCATCCGCTCGAAAGGCGTGCCCCGTGACCATCGGCAAGTCCCCCGACCGCGAGAACGCCCCGTCGTCCGCAGAGCCGAGCGACGCGGTCCAGGCGGCCGATGCCCCGAGCATCGGCCGGGTGCTGTCCGCCGCCCGGCTGGAGGCCGGACTCACGGTGGATCAGGTGAGTACGGCGACCCGCGTCCGGGTGCCGATCGTGCATGCCATCGAGGAGGACGATTTCGGCCGCTGCGGCGGCGACTTCTACGCCCGCGGGCACATCCGCGCGATCGCCCGCGAGGTCGGCGTGGACGGCGAGGCCCTGGTGGCCCGCTACGACGCCGCGCACGGCGGCTCGCCGGCCTCCAAGCGGCCCACCCAGCTGATCGAGGGCGGCCCGATCAAGGTGCCCTCCCGCGGCCGGCCGAACTGGACCGCCGCCATGGTCGCCGCGATCGTCGCGGTGGTCGCCCTGATCGGCTTCAACCTGGTGAGCGGCAAGGGCGGCCACACCGGCACCGGCTCGGCCAGCGCGCCGCTGCCCAGCGGCACCGGCACCGGCTCGATCGCCCCCGCGCCCTCGCCCTCCGTGCAGCCCCCGGCCCCCGCGCCGAGCGCCGCGGCGATCGCGGCCGTCCCGGCCGACAAGGTCACCGTGAAGCTGGTCGCCGAGGGCACCAGCTGGGTCTCGGCCATAGACGGGAACGGCAAGTCGCTGTTCCAGAACAACATCAGCGACGGCCAGGACCAGACCTTCACCGACCCCAAGCAGATCAAGCTGGTGCTCGGCAACGGCGGGGCCGTGCACGCGTACGTCAACGGCAAGGACCTCGGTCTGCTCGGCAAGGACGGGCAGGTGGTGCACGTCACGTACACCCCCGGAGACCCGCAGGCGGGCTGACCACCGGCACCGGGCGGGGCCCGCAGAAGATCGTGTTATCGAGGCGCGCGGCCTCCGGGGCGAACGGCACCGGGAGCCGCGCGTTAATCTTGGGCCTATGCCTGAACGCCGTACTGTCGCCCTTGTCACGCTCGGATGCGCCCGCAACGAGGTGGACTCCGAGGAACTCGCCGGGCGACTGGAGGCCGACGGCTGGTCGCTGGTCGACGACGCCGCCGAAGCCGACGTGGCCGTAGTCAACACCTGCGGCTTCGTCGAGGCCGCCAAGAAGGACTCCGTCGACGCCCTGCTGGAGGCCAATGACCTCAAGGGGCACGGCCGCACCCAGGCCGTCGTCGCGGTCGGCTGCATGGCCGAGCGCTACGGCAAGGAGCTCGCCGACGCGCTGCCCGAGGCCGACGGGGTCCTCGGCTTCGACGACTACGCCGACATCTCCGACCGCCTCCAGACCATCCTCTCCGGCGGCCACCACGCCCCGCACCTGCCGCGCGACCGCCGCAAGCTGCTGCCGATCAGCCCGGCCGAGCGGCAGTCCGCCGCCGAGACCGTCGCGCTGCCCGGCCACGGGCCCGCCGAGACCCCGGCCGAGCCGATCGACGACCTGCCCGAGGGCCTCGCGCCCGCCTCCGGCCCGCGCACCCTGCGCAAGCGGCTGGACGACAGCCCGGTCGCCTCGGTCAAGCTCGCCTCCGGCTGCGACCGCCGCTGCTCCTTCTGCGCCATCCCGGCCTTCCGCGGATCGTTCATCTCCCGCCGCCCCTCCGACGTCCTGAACGAGGCCAAGTGGCTGGCCGAGCAGGGCGTCCGCGAGGTCGTCCTGGTCAGCGAGAACAACACCTCGTACGGCAAGGACCTCGGCGACATCCGCCTGCTGGAGACGCTGCTCGGCGAGATCGCGGAGATCGACGGCGTCGAGCGCGTCCGGGTGTCCTACCTGCAGCCCGCCGAGATGCGCCCCGGCCTGATCGACGCGATGACCGGCACCGCCGACGTCCTGCCCTACTTCGACCTGTCCTTCCAGCACTCGGCGCCGGCGGTCCTGCGCCGGATGCGCCGCTTCGGCTCCACCGACCAGTTCCTGGAGCTGCTGAAGACCATCCGGGACAAGGCCCCGCAGGCCGGCGCCCGCTCCAACTTCATCGTCGGCTTCCCCGGTGAGACCGAGGAGGACTTCGCCGAGCTGGAGCGCTTCGTCACGCACGCCGGGCTCGACGCGATCGGCGTCTTCGGCTACTCGGACGAGGACGGCACCGAGGCCGCGACCTACGACGGCAAGCTCGCCGAGGACGTGATCGCCGACCGGCTGGACCGGCTCAGCCGGCTCGCCGAGGAGATGACCGCGCAGCGCGCCGAGCAGCGGATCGGTACCGAGGTCGAGGTCCTGATCGAGTCGGTCGAGGAGGACGTGGTCGAGGGCCGCGCCGCCCACCAGGCCCCCGAGACGGACGGCCTGACCACCCTCACCGGCGTCGAGGACCCTCGGGTCGGCCAGTTCTGGCGGGCCAGGGTGGTGGCCAGCGAGGGCGTCGACCTGATCGCCGAGGCCCTGGAGCCGGTGCGGGTCCGGCAGGCCCCGGGAGCCGGGGAATGACCAAGGGGCCCGGCGCCCCGCCCGCGGCCCATCCGGACAGACCGGCCGCCGCGCTGCCGCCGGTGCCGGCCGTCTGGAACATCGCCAACATGCTCACGATGCTCCGGCTGCTGCTGGTGCCGGTCTTCGTGGCGCTGCTGTTCGCCGACGGCGGGCACGACCCCAAGTGGCGCTCGGTGGCCTGGGCCTCCTTCGCCATCGCGATGATCACCGACCTGTTCGACGGCGAGATCGCCCGGCGCAAGGGCCTGGTCACCGACTTCGGCAAGATCGCCGACCCGATCGCCGACAAGGCGATCATGGGCTCGGCGCTGATCGGCCTGTCGGTCCTCGGCGACCTGCCCTGGTGGGTCACCGCGGTGATCCTCGCCCGCGAGCTCGGCATCACGCTGATGCGCTTCTGGGTGATCCGCTACGGCGTCATCCCGGCCAGCCGGGGCGGCAAGCTCAAGACCCTGGCCCAGGGCATCGCGGTCGGCATGTACGTGCTGGAGCTGACCGGCTGGCTCGCCACCGCGCGGGCCGTGCTGATGGGCCTGGCGGTGCTGCTGACCGTCGGCACCGCACTGGACTACATCGGGCAGGCGCTGCGCCTGCGCCGCGAGGGAATGGCCGCGGAGCGCGCGGACCGGTGAACGAGGGGGGCCTGGTGACGGACCACGGGACTGCGGAGCACACGACCGCGGACTACGCGCTGGCCGAGCGGGTGCACGCGGCGCTGCGCGGCGGGGGCAGCACGGTGGCCGTCGCCGAGTCGCTGACCGGCGGGCTGCTGGCGGCCGCGCTGGTCGACGTCCCCGGGGCGTCCGCGACCTTCCGGGGATCGGTGACGGCGTACGCGACCGAGCTGAAGGCCTCGGTGCTCGGGGTGGACGAGGGCCTGCTCGACGTCCACGGGCCGGTGCACCCGGTGGTGGCCCGGCAGATGGCCGAGGGCGTCCGGCGGCTGCTGGGGGCGACGTACGGACTCGCGACGACCGGGGTGGCCGGGCCGGAGCCGCAGGACGGGCAGCCGGTGGGCACCGTACACCTGGCGCTCGCCGGTCCGGGGGGAACTCTGGTCAGTTCGCCCCGGCTGTCCGGGGGGCGTGCCACAATCCGTCACGGGGCCGTGACCGCCGCGCTGGAACTGCTCGCCGGTCGGCTGCCGGCCTGAGCCGAAGGCACGGCCCAGGACCCCGTCCGTCCCGATCCCTGCCGACCGGGATCCGCCCGAAGTCGCGTGCGGGGACGGTGGAGCCGCAGGATCGTGTTACATCCGACAGCCTGGTTGGGCAGAAACCAGGTGGAGAACGAGTTGCGTGACGGTGGCCGGGCGGCCCGCGAGGGGTACCACGAGGGGCCCGCGGACCCGGGTACGACACCGGAACGAGGAGGGGGACAGCCTTGCAGCCCAGAGTGAACACGACCAGGGTCCCCGCACGCGAAGCGGGCAAGGCGGTACGGTGGGGGCGTGACATCTCGATCCGCAGTCCGAGGAGGGAGGCACCGATGATCCTGCTCCGTCGCCTACTGGGCGATGTACTGCGTCGGCAGCGCCAGCGCCAGGGCCGCACACTCCGCGAGGTGTCGGCGGCCGCCAGGGTTTCGCTCGGTTACCTCTCCGAGGTCGAGCGGGGACAGAAGGAGGCCTCGTCCGAGCTGCTCTCCGCCATCTGCGACGCGCTCGACGTCCGGATGTCCGAGGTCATGCGCGAGGTCAGCGACGAACTGTCGCTCGCCGAACTTGCGGCGATGGCCACCCTCTCCGAAGGTGATCTGCTGAGGCCGGTGCTCGAACCGGTACCGCTGCCCGCCCCCGGCGCCGACCGGGCGACCATGTCGCCCAAGGCCGCCGCGATGGACGTGGTCGCCGCCTGATCCGGCCTCGACTCCCGGCACGCCTGCTCGACGCAGGGCAGGGCCCGGGGCGAGCGAAGGAGGGCGGTCGTGCGGAGAGACGCGACGGCGCACGCGGTGGCCCGAATACGGCCGTTGCTGCGGCGCCTGGTGCCGTGGCCGGCCCGCTGGGTCCTGGTGGTCCTGTCGGCCGGGCTGGTCTGGTGGCTCCTGGTGGTCCGGGGGCAGCTGGCCGACGGCGCGGTGCTCGGCCTGCTCGCGGCCGGCGGCTGGGGGCTCGGTCTGATCCCGGTCCACGCCGACCGGAGCGCGACCGGACCGGTCCGCCGCGGGGCCCGCGGGGCCGTGGGCCGAACGGAGGCGCCGACGCCCCCGATCGGGTGAGAAGCGTGCGGGAAGGCCGCGGGGTCGTTGACTCCGCGGCCTTCGGCGTACCCGGGCCCCGGTCCCGCGGGGTTCACGGACGCAGGCGCAGCCCGCGCGGAGTGGCGTGGAAGCCCGCCTCCTCCAGGGCCGCGCCGAGCTCCGAGCCGAGGGCGGGCTCGCCGTTGGCCCGTTCGACCGTGACGCTGCCGAGCGCGCCCTCCCGGACAGCACCGGCCAGGGCGGCGGCCGCCGACGCCCGGGTGGCCCCGTCCTCCGGCCAGGCCAGCAGGGACTTGCCGCCGCGCTCGACGTAGAGGGCGAGCTCGCCGTCCACCAGCACCACCAGGGCGCCCGCCTTGCGGCCGGGCCGGTGCGCCCCGGCCTCCTTGGCGCCGGGGGCGGCCGGGGGCTCGGGCCAGGGCAGCGCGGCGCCGTAGGCGTTCGCCGGGTCGGCGGCGGCGAGCACCAGCACCTGCGGCGGCTCGGCGGCGGGGCCGGCCGGCCATTCGGTGGCCCGGGTGCGTTCCAGCCGGCCGTTGACCGACCGCAGCCGGTCGGCCGCGCCCTCCATCGCGAACTGGGCGCCGCCGAGGCCCTCGACGAAGTAGCCGCGGCGGGTGCGCCCGCGCTCCTCCATTGCGGCGAGCACCCGGTACACCCCGGCGAAGCCGCCCGGGACCCGCTCGGCCGCCACCGTGCCCCGGGTCAGCAGGCCGTGGCGGTCCAGCAGGGCCTGGGCCTGGGCGGTGGCCCGGACCGTGGGGTCGGCGGCCGGGGCGGGCAGCAGCGACCAGCGGCCGGCCACCGTCGGCGGGCCGCTGCGCAGCGCGCCGCCGGCCCGGCCGAAGGCGCGGCCGGCCCCGCCGTAGCGGCCGCGCGGGGTGGCCCTGGGGGCGCGGTGGGCGGTGGTGCCCGCCGTCCGGCCGGAGCCGAGCAGGGCGCGCAGCGGGGCGAGGGTGTCGTTGCTGACGTAGCCGGCCCAGACGAGGTCCCACAGGGCCTCGACGACCTCCGGTTCGGGGGTCTCGTCGCCGTCGGCGCGGAGCCGCTCGACCAGCTGGCGGAAGAACAGGCCGTAGCCGCCGGTGAGGGCGGTCATCAGGGCGCCGTGCAGCGGGGTGACGGCGGGCGGCACGGGCTCGGGGCGCAGCAGGTGGGCGTTCTCGGCCAGGTGGAGGCTGATCCAGCCGTCCTTGCCGGGCAGGGCGCCGGCGCCGCACCAGCCGAGCTCGCCGGCCGCCATCAGTTCGTCCAGCAGGCCGGGGGAGTAGTCGGCGAGGCGGGCCGGGAGGATCAGCTTCTCCAGGGCGGAGGCGGGCAGGGCGGTGCCCTGGAGCTGTTCGACCACCCGGAGCAGGCCGTCCGGCCCGCGCAACCGGTGGCCGGCGAGGTGCTGCCACTGGGGGAGGAAGGCGGCCAGGGCGCGCGGCGGGACGGGCTCGACCTCCTGGCGCAGGGCGGCCAGGGAACGGCGGCGCAGGCGGCGCAGGACCTCGGCGTCGCACCACTCGACGGTGGCGGTGTGGCCCTCGACGGGCCTGAATTCGCCCTGGACGAGGCGGCCGGTGGCGGTGAGGCGGTGCAGGACGCCGGTGACGACGGCGGTGCCGAGGCCGAGGCGGGCGGCGGCCTCGGCGGCGGTGAACGGGCCGTGGGTGCGGGCGTGCCGGGCGAGGAGGTCGCCCAGGGGGTCCTTGACCGGTTCGGTGAAGGCTTCGGGGACGCCGACGGGCAGGGGGGTGCCGAGGGCGTCGCGCAGCCGTCCGGCGTCCTCGACGGCGGCCCAGCGCTGCTCGCCGGCGATCCGGACCTGGATGACCCGGCGGGCGGCCTCCAGCTCCAGGGCCCAGAGCGGCTCGGCGCCGCGGGCGGCGAGCTCCGCCTCGGCGAGCGGGCCGAGCAGGCGCAGTGCGTCGGCGACGCCCTCGGCGTCCTTGATCCGGCGCTCGGGGGTGAGGCGCTGGAGCTCGGCCTCCAGTTCGGCGAGCACCTGCGGGTCGAGCAGTTCGCGCAGTTCGGCCTGGCCGAGGAGTTCGGACAGCAGCCGGGAGTCGAGCGACAGGGCGGCGGCGCGGCGCTCGGCGAGCGGGGAGTCGCCCTCGTAGAGGAACTGGGCGACGTAGCCGAAGAGCAGGGAGCGGGCGAAGGGGGAGGGCTCGGGGGTGGTGACCTCGACCAGGCGGACGGCGCGGGATTCGAGGTCGCCCATCAGCTCGACCAGGCCGGGCACGTCGAAGACGTCCTGGAGGCACTCGCGGACGGCCTCCAGGACGATCGGGAACGAGCCGTACTCGGAGGCGACTTCGAGGAGCTGGGCGGCGCGCTGGCGCTGCTGCCAGAGCGGTGTGCGGCGGCCGGGGTTGCGCCGGGGGAGCAGCAGGGCGCGGCCGGCGCACTCGCGGAAGCGGGAGGCGAACAGGGCGGAGCCGCCGACCTGGTCGGTGACGAGCCGCTCGATCTCGCCGGGGTCGAAGAGGGCGGCGTCGGCGCCGACCGGGGCCTCGTCCGGGGCGCTGTGCGGGGCGGACCGCTGCGACGGGCCGGCGAAGTCGAAGTCGGGAGCGAGCAGGTCGGCGTCGGGCAGGCGGAGCACGATGCCGTCGTCGGCGTGCATGACCTGCGGGTCGAGGCCGTGCTTCTCGCGCAGCCGGGCGCCGAGGGCGAGGGCCCAGGGGGCGTGCACCTGGGCGCCGAAGGGGGAGTGGATGACGATCCGCCAGTCGCCGAGTTCGTCGCGGAAGCGCTCGACGACGATCGTGCGGTCGTCCGGGAGGTGGCCGCAGGCGGTGCGCTGTTGGGCGAGGTAGTCGAGCAGGTTTCCGGCGGCCCAGTCGTCGAGGCCGGCCCGCTTGAGGCGCTCGGTGGCGTCGGCGGGGGCGAGTGCGCCCAGCTCGCGGGTGAACGCGCCGAGGGCGCGGCCGAGTTCGAGCGGGCGGCCGAGGGTGTCGCCCTTCCAGAACGGGAGCCGGCCGGGGATTCCGGGGGCGGGCGTGACGAGGACCTTGTCGTGGGTGATGTCCTCGATCCGCCAGGACGTGGTGCCGAGGGTGAAGACGTCGCCCACGCGGGACTCGTAGACCATCTCCTCGTCCAGCTCTCCGACGCGGCCGCCGCCCTTCTTCGGGTCCGTCCCGGCGATGAAGACGCCGAACAGGCCGCGGTCGGGGATGGTGCCGCCGGAGGTGACGGCGAGGCGCTGGGCGCCGGGGCGGCCGGTGACGGTGCCGGCGACGCGGTCCCAGACCAGGCGGGGGCGCAGCTCGGCGAAGGCGTCCGAGGGGTAGCGGCCGGCGAGCATGTCGAGCACCGCGTCGAAGGCGGACTGCGGGAGGGTGGCGAACGGCGCGGCGCGGCGGACCACGGCGAGCAGGTCGTCCACCGGCCAGGTGTCCAGCGCCGTCATGGCGACGAGCTGCTGGGCGAGGACGTCCAGCGGGTTGCGCGGGACGCGCAGGGCCTCGATCCGGCCGGCCCGCATGCGTTCGGTGACCACGGCGGACTGGACGAGGTCCCCGCGGTACTTGGGGAAGAAGACGCCGGTGGAGACGGCGCCGACCTGGTGGCCGGCCCGGCCGACCCGCTGGAGGCCGGAGGCCACCGAGGGCGGGGACTCGACCTGGACGACCAGTTCGACGGCGCCCATGTCGATGCCCAGCTCCAGGCTGGAGGTGGCGACCACGGCGGGCAGCCGGCCGGCCTTCAGCTCCTCCTCGACCAGGGACCGCTGCTCCTTGGAGACCGAGCCGTGGTGGGCCCGGGCGAGGACCGGCGGGACGCCCCTGGCCGCGCCGGAGCCGCCCATCAGCTGGGCGGGGGCGTGCGCCTCGGGGGCGGCGGCGCCGGTGGCGCGCTCGTGGGCGATCTCGTTCAGCCGGTTGCACAGGCGCTCGGCGAGGCGGCGGGAGTTGGCGAAGACGATCGTCGAGCGGTGCGCCTGGACGAGGTCGACGATCCGCTCCTCGACGTGCGGCCAGATCGAACTCTGGCGCTGTGGATCGCTGTCGGAGGAGCCGCCGGTGGCGGGGGCGGCGGGCAGGTCGTCCAGATCGGGGACGGGCACGACGACCGAGAGGTCGAACTCCTTGGCGGCGGCGGGCTGGACGACGGCGGCGCCGCGCTGCGGGCTGAGGAAGCGGGCCACCTCCTCCACCGGGCGCACGGTGGCGGACAGGCCGATCCGGCGGGCCGGGCGGTCCAGCAGCTCGTCCAGGCGCTCCAGGCTGAGCGCGAGGTGGGCGCCGCGCTTGGTGCCGGCGACCGCGTGGACCTCGTCGAGGATCACGGTGTCGATGCCGCGCAGCGCCTCCCGGGAGGCCGAGGTGAGCAGCAGGAAGAGCGACTCGGGGGTGGTGATCAGGATGTCGGGCGGGTGGGTCGCGAAGCGGCGGCGGTCGGCGGCGGGGGTGTCGCCGGAGCGGATGGCGACCTGGACGTCCGGTTCGGGCACGCCGAGCCGGACGGCGGCCTGGCGGAGCCCGGTCAGCGGGGCGCGGAGGTTGCGCTCGACGTCCACGGCGAGGGCCTTGAGCGGCGAGACGTACAGGACCCGGCAGCGGCGCTTGGTGTCGGCCGGGGGCGGGGTGCTGCTGAGCCGGTCCAGGGCGGAGAGGAACGCGGCGAGCGTCTTGCCGGAGCCGGTGGGGGCGACCACCAGGACGTCCGTCCCCCGTCCGATGGCGCGCCAGGCCTCGGCCTGGGCGGTGGTGGGCGCGGGGAAGGCGCCGGTGAACCAGGCCCGGGTGGCGGGGGCGAACCCGGCGAGCGGGTCGTCCTGCGGTTCGTCCGGCCGGTCGGCCGGCGGGGTCAGCTGCTGGGGCGCCATGCCCCCATGGTGCCGGGTGGGACCGACAACCGGGCAGGTGGCGGGGGAGCGCCGGGTGGGTGGGGCGGTGCGGTGGGGCGGTGCAGCGAAAGGAGGTGTAGTTAAAGGAGCAAAAAAGACAATCCGCTCATATGGTGATGATTCCAGCCCATGATCACCCGCGCGCCCGCGGGACCGACGAGCGGAGACCGTGCGATGGCGCAGGTGAACCCGTCCGGAACAGGTCCCGTCCGCGCCCCCCGCCGCGGGGCCCGCGGGCCCGTCCGGGTCCTGCTGGCGATGCTGCTCACCGCGCTCGTGGTCGGCGGCGCCGTGCCGTACGTGTCCGGCAGCGGCCGGGTCTACCTCAGCTACCTGGTGCTGGCCGGACGGGACGACGCCGCCGGCGCGGCCCTGGCCGGAGCCGAGGCCCGCGCGGCGGGCGGGCAGGTGGTCCAGGAGTACCCGCAGATCGGGGCCGTACTGGCGTACGCCCCCGGCGGCTTCGCGGACGAGGTGCGGGCCAGGCCCGGGATCGCCGCCGTCGGGGCCACCCGCACCGCGCCGGTGGTCGGCCCGCCGCGCCCGCTGGACGGCGCCGGGGACTTCGCGGCCGGCACCGAACGCGCCGGGCGCAGCAGCGCGGACCGGTCGGGCGGGGCGGAGCGCTCCGGCGGGACCGACACCGCAGAACTGTCCGAGCGGCAGGAGGACACCACCCTCACGGTGCCCGACCCCGCCGAGCACGACGGCTGGAACCTCACCATGCTCGGCGCCCCCGGCGCCGGGGGCGGCGACGCGACCGCCGCGCCGGCCGGGCCCGCCGGGCCGGCGCCGGAGGCGCTGCACAAGGTGCTCGTCGCGGTGCTCGACTCCGGCGTCGACGACACCCACCCCGACCTCAGGACCGCCGTCGACCCCAAGGCCTCCGCCTCGTGCGCCGACGGGCGCCCCGACCCGCGCACCGGCTCCTGGCGGCCCGACCCCGGGGTCGGCGAGAGCGGGCACGGCACCCACGTCGCCGGGATCGTCGGCGCCGTCCGGGACGGCCGGGGCGTCACCGGGGTCGCGCCGGGCGTGCGGATCGCCGCCGTCCGGCTGCTCGGGCCGCTGGGCCAGTACTACGCGGAGAACATCGTCTGCGGCATGCTGTGGGCCGCCGACCACGGCGCCAGGGCGATCAACAACAGCTACTTCGCCGACCCGTGGAAGTACAACTGCCCGGAGGACCGCGACCAGGCCGCGCTGATCGCCGTCGTCGGCCGGGCCGCGGCCTACGCCCAGCGCAAGGGTGCCGTCGTCGTCGCCTCGGCGGGCAACGACGGGCAGGACCTCGGCGCGGCCAGGACGGACGAGCGCAGTCCGAACGACCGGGTCTCCGGCCCGGCGCAGTCCCGCCACCTTGGTACCGAGTGCGTCAGGCTGCCCGGCGAGCTGCCCGGCGTCGTCACCGTCACCGCCGTCAACCGGGACGGCCGCCCCTCCGCGTACTCCAACTACGGGCGCGGCAGGGTCTCGCTGGCCGCGCCCGGCGGGGACCCGGACGGCGGGCCGCAGGGCGCGATCGTCTCCGACTGGCCCGGCGGGCAGTACGCGGCGCTGGCCGGCACCTCGATGGCGGCCGCGCACGTGACGGGCGCGGTCGCGGTGGCCGCCGCGCTCCACCCGGACTACGGCTCGGCCGGACTCGCCGCCCTGCTGGCCACCACGGCCGCGGCCGCCTGCCCGCCGGGGCCGTACGCGTGCGGGGACCGGCAGTACTTCGGCGCGGGGTTGCTGGCGCTGCCGCGGTAGCGCTCCTCCCGCGGACCGGGCGGCGCCCGTCGCGGCCCGGGCGGTGCCCGTCGCGGCCCGGAAAAGCGGGTGACGGACGAGCGCCGGCGGGCGAGGATCGGGGCATGACCGCATTCCTCGCCACCGAACGGCTCGTGCTGCGCCGCTTCACCGCCGCGGACACGGACCACCTGGTCGAGCTGGACGGCGATCCCGAGGTGATGCGCCACCTCACCGGCGGCCGGCCGACGCCGCGGGAGGTCGTGGAGGGCGAGCTGCTGCCGCTCTACCTCGCGCACTACGAGCGCTACGGGGACCTGGGCTGGTGGGCCGCGGAGGAGCGGGCGGGCGGGGCCTTCCTGGGCTGGTTCGAGTTCCGGCCGACGGTGGCGGGCGAGCGCGGCGAGGTCGAGCTCGGGTACCGGCTGCGCCGGGCCGCCTGGGGGCGCGGGTACGCGACCGAGGGCGCGCGGGCGCTGGTCCGCCGCGGTTTCACCGGACTCGGCGTGGAGCGGGTGGTGGCGTACACGATGACGGTCAACGCGGGCTCCCGGCGGGTGATGGAGAAGAGCGGCCTCTCGTACGTCCGGACCTTCCACGAGGACCACCCGGAGGCCATCCCCGGCAGCGAGCACGGCGAGGTCGAGTACGCCCTGGAGCGGGCGCGGTGGCGGGGCTGACGCGCCCGGGGGCTCCGGCGGCCGGTCCGGGATACTGGACGGCATGAGGCTGACGGAGTTCTGGCGACGGATGTACGAGCACTTCGGGGAGACGTACGCGGAGTCCTTCGCCTCCGACCACGTGATGAGCGAGCTCGGCGGCCGGACGGTCCGGCAGGCGCTGGACGCGGGCTGGGAGGCCAAGGACGTCTGGCGGGCGGTCTGCGAGACCCAGGGGGTCTCCGCGCTGCTCCGCTGAGCGGCTCCGCCGTCCCCCGGACGACGGCCGGATGTCGCCGAACCGGCCTCCGCCGCCGGGCCGATGGGACAGACTGTCCCGGTGACAAGTGACACAGAACACCAGAATTCGGACAGGTCGGCCGAGGTGCCGGCCGAGACGTCGGCCAAGGCGGCGGACGGGGGCGGCGGGCTCTGGGGCGGCGGGATGCCGCGCTGGCTGCCCAGGGCGATGGTGCTCGCGTTCGTCCTGCTCGGCCTGTTCCAGCTCGCGGACTGGGCGTTCCGCCAGCTCATCGACCTCTTCGTGATGCTCCTGGTGGCCTTCTTCCTGTCGCTCGCGCTGGAGCCGGCCGTCGACCGGATGGCCGCCCGCGGGGTGCGTCGGGGCGTCGGGACGTTCCTGGTGTTCGTCGCGGTCGCGGTCGCCGTCCTCGGGTTCCTGGCGGCGCTCGGCACGCTGCTGGTGGACCAGGTCGCGAAGATCGCGGGGGACCTGCCGCACCTGGTCGACAACCTGATCGCGTGGTTCAACGGGACGTTCCACCAGGACGTCTCGCTGGGCGAGTTGCAGAAGAAGCTGCTCAAGGACTCCGGCACGATCGAGGGTTACGCCCAGCAGGCCGCCGACAACGTCTGGGGCCTGTCCTCCACCGTGATCGGCGGCCTCTTCCAGGCCTTCACGGTCGGACTGTTCACCTTCTACTTCACCGCCGAGGGCCCGAGGGTCCGGCGGACGGTCTGCTCGCTGCTGCCGCCCGCCAAGCAGGGCGAGGTGCTGCGGGCCTGGGAGATCGCGCTCGCCAAGACCGGTGGGTACCTGTACTCGCGCGCGCTGCTCGCGGTGGTGTCGGCCGCTGGGCACTGGGTGATGTTCGCGCTGCTGGACCTGCCGTACGCGGCCGCGCTGGCGATCTGGGTCGGCGTCATGTCGCAGTTCGTGCCGACCATCGGGACGTACCTCGCGGGCGCGCTGCCGGTGCTGGTGGCGCTCACCGTGGAACCGGTGGACGCGCTGTGGGTGCTGGTGTTCACGGTGGTGTACCAGCAGGTCGAGAACTACCTGCTGCACCCGAGGATCACCGCGAGGACGGTGGACGTGCACCCGGCGGTGGCGTTCGGGGCGGTGATCGCGGGCGCGGCGTTGCTGGGGGCGGTCGGCGCGCTGATCGCCATCCCGGCGGCGGCCACGCTGCAGGGCTTCGTCGGGACGTACGTGCGGCGCTACGAGGTGGCGACCGACCCGCGGATCGACCGCGGCGAGCAGCGGCGGGCCCGGCGCGAGCTGCGCCGGGAGGCGGCGCGCCGGCTGCGGCGGATGGTCGGCGGCGGGTCGGACGAGGCGGGCTGAGCCGGACCGGCCCGCCCGGAGCCCCGTGGAATCGAACGGAATCGAACAGGGCTGAATCCGTTCCGGTTGCACCGGGAGGGGCGGGCGGGGTTCGGTGCGCGCCCCCGGTGGCGTGCGACGCTTGAATCGAACAGATGTTCTTTGTACTCTCCGGCGAGGAGTTTTCCACAGGCGGAGCCCGGTCGGGCTCGTTTGTCAGTGGGACGCGCTAGCGTCGAGGACGATGAAGCGCACAGCACAGAACCCGAAGGAAAAGGCCATGGCAGGTACGGACCGCGAGAAGGCCCTAGAGACCGCACTCGCCCAGATCGAGCGACAGTTCGGCAAGGGCTCGGTGATGCGCCTCGGCGAGAAGGCCAACGAGCCGATCGACGTGATCTCCACCGGGTCCACCGCCCTGGACGTCGCCCTCGGGGTCGGTGGCATCCCCCGGGGCCGGGTGGTCGAGATCTACGGCCCCGAGTCCTCCGGAAAGACCACCCTGACGCTGCACCTGGCGGCCAACGCCCAGCGGGCCGGCGGCACGGTCGCGTTCGTCGACGCGGAGCACGCGCTCGACCCGGATTACGCCAAGAAGCTCGGCGTGGACACCGACGCCCTGCTGGTCAGCCAGCCGGACACCGGTGAGCAGGCTCTGGAGATCACCGACATGCTGATCCGCTCCGGCGCGATCGACCTGGTGATCATCGACTCGGTCGCCGCGCTCGTCCCGCGCGCCGAGATCGAGGGCGAGATGGGCGACTCGCACGTCGGTCTGCAGGCCCGTCTGATGAGCCAGGCGCTGCGCAAGATCGCCGGTGCGCTGAACCAGTCGAACACCACCGCCGTGTTCATCAACCAGCTCCGCGAGAAGATCGGCGTCATGTTCGGCTCGCCGGAGACCACGACCGGTGGCCGCGCGCTGAAGTTCTACGCCTCCGTCCGCCTCGACATCCGCCGGATCGAGACCCTGAAGGACGGCACCGAGGCGGTGGGCAACCGCACCCGCGTCAAGGTGGTCAAGAACAAGGTCGCCGCGCCGTTCAAGCAGGCCGAGTTCGACATCCTCTACGGCGTCGGCATCAGCCGCGAGGGCGGCCTGATCGACATGGGCGTCGAGCACGGCTTCATCCGCAAGTCGGGCGCCTGGTACACCTACGAGGGCGACCAGCTCGGCCAGGGCAAGGAGAACGCCCGCAACTTCCTGCGGGACAACCCGCAGCTCGCCGACGAGATCGAGCGGAAGATCAAGGGCAAGCTCGGCATCGGCCCGAAGGTCGAGGAGCCCGCCGAGGGCGCGGCCGACACCGCCGCCGCGGACGGCGCCGCCAAGCCGATCACCGCGACCGCCGCCAAGACGGCCGCGGCGAAGAAGACGGCGGCGGCCGCCAAGGCCTGAGCCGTTGATGCAGCACGACGAGGTGGGCGTCGCCGGCCCGGCGTCGCCGGACGACGACCACGGGCCGCCGGACTGGTTCGCCGCCGTGGCGGAGGAGCCGGGTCCGGAGCCGTCGGCGACCGGCCCGGTCCGGCCGCAGCGCCGTCGGGAGCCGCGTTCGGCGGCGCGAGGGGCATCCGGCGCGGAGCCGGAGTTCGACCGGGCGCCGGTCCGGGCGGTGCGCGGCGCGGCGCCCGGACCGGGTCCGGCGGAGGGGCTGTCCGACGGGCTCGGGCTGGTCTCCGCCTCCGAGCTGCCCACCGGCCGTCGGCGCCGTCGCTCGGCGCTGGCCGAGGACGCCGACGGGTACGGGGAGCACGCGGACCGCGCGGAACCGGCGGACTACCGGGAGGCGGCCGGTCACGGGGGTGCGGCCGCCTCCGCCCCGCGCGGGCGGACGAGCGCACGGTCGGGTGGCCGGGCGGGTGGCCGGTCGGCTGGGCGCCGACGCACGGAACCGGACGCCGAGCCGGACGGCGAGCAGGCCCGGCCGCGCGAGCCGAAGCGGGCCCGGGCCGAGGAGCACGCCGATCCCGAGAGCCGCGCCCGCGACATCTGCCTGCGGCTGCTCACCGGCACCGCCAAGAGCCGCAAGCAGCTCGCCGACGCCCTGCGCAAGCGGGAGATCCCGGAGGACGTCGCCGACCAGGTGCTCACCCGGCTCGAAGAGGTCGGGCTGATCGACGACGCGGCCTTCGCCGCGGCGTGGGTGGAGTCCCGGCACGCCGTCCGGGGCCTGTCGCGGCGGGCGCTCGCCCAGGAGCTGCGGACCAAGGGCGTGGCCGCCGACCTGGTCGAGCAGGCCGTGGCCCAGCTCGACTATGACGACGAGACGGAGGCCGCCCGGGCCCTCGTCGACCGCAAGCTCCGCAGCACCCGCGGGCTGGAGCCGCAGGCCCGGATGCGGCGGCTGGTCGGCGTGCTGGCCCGGCGCGGCTACTCCGAGGGGCTGGCCTTCCGAGTGGTGCGCGCGGCCATCGAGGAAGAGGACGCGGAAGCCGACGACTGAGCTGCCTCGGGGGCCCGGCGCACCGCATCGAACCGGAGGACGCGCACCGGGCGTGGTGACCGAGGGGAGCGGGTGCCGGTGCAGCCGCGAGGAGATCGAGCAGGGCTGCGTGCGGGCCGGCGAGGACGTGCTGTCGGCCGTCCGGGGCGGCGGGAGCACCCCGAACTCGTGCGCACCCCGGGGGCGTTGCGCTACCGGGTCTCGTAGCGGCGGAACGTGCAGGCCGGGCGCGAGGTGCGCGTCATGGTGCGGCCGGAGGCGGTGGACGACCTCGGGGCCGGGCTGATCGCCCGGGAGGTCGCCCGGCGGGTGTCCGAGGAGCTGACCCACCCGGGGCGGATCCGGGTGACGGTGGTCCGGGAGAGCGGGGTCACCGAGGTGGCACGGCAGAGGGGTCGAGCCGCTCGGGGACGGCCTCCGGGGCCGGCTCGGGTTCGGGCTCGGCCGCGCCGGTGAGCGGTGCCGGGCCGCCCCGGGCCCGGTCGGCGAGCGCCAGCAGGTCCTCGGCGGCGGCGCCCTGGGTGACGCCGACGAGGTGCCCGTCCGGCCGGATCAGCAGCACGGTGTGCGGGCCGGCGTCCGGGTACTCCTCGGCGACGAGCACCTCGGCCGGGACGGGCAGGGCGTTCGCGACCTCGGCGAGCCGGGGCATCAGCCCGGCGCCCAGCCAGTGCTCGGCGGACCAGACGGCGGTGCCGGGGGCCACGAGCAGCAGCAGGAAGGTCGAGCCGAGCCGGGCGTGGAGGTGGTCGGGGCTGCCGTCGGCGGAGAGCACCGGGAGGTCGGGCACGAGCACGCCGGGGGCGGTGGCGGGCAGCAGCTCGCTGAGCGAGGTGGTGGTGCGCGCGCCGCGCTGGACCGGCACCCGGCCGGGGACGCCCGAGGGCGCCGCCGGGTAGGCGGGCGCGCCGCCGAAGCGGCCGGTGCCGAGCTGGCCGTCGGCGAGCAGCGGCGCGTGCTTGCGGAAGCCGCCGACGAGCAGCGAGCGCCGGGTCTGCTGCCAGCCGCGCAGCGGGCGCAGCAGCGGCATGGACTGGTCGACGGCGCGCAGCCGGGCGCCGACGGCGCCGCGGCGCTCGGCCTCGTAGCCGTCCAGGAGGGAGCCGCCGGGCTGGGGGCCGCCGGAGTGGAGGTGCCAGGCGAGGGCGAGCCGCCAGGCGAGGTTGTCGGCGTCGCGCAGCCCGTCGGCGAGGTTCTGCATGCCGAGGGCGCCGTGCAGGTGGGCGGCGTCGCCGGCGAGGAAGCAGCGGCCGCTGCGGAAGCGGGCGGCGAGGCGCTGCTGGGCGGTGTGGTCGGCGGCGGCGAGCAGCTCGAAGCGGGGGAGTTCGCCGCACCAGCCGGTGAGGCTCGCGGTGACGCGGTTGAGCAGGGTGTCGCCGGTGACGACGCCGGGCCAGGTGGCGTGCGGGTCGACCTGCTCGGTGGGGGCCGGGCGGCCGGGCGGCAGGCGCCAGTCGAGCCGCCAGACGCCGTCCGGCAGGGGGCGGGCGGAGGCCTCGCGGTCGCCGCGCCACGGCGGCTCGCGGTGCAGCCGGGCGCCGTCGAAGGGCAGGTCGACCCGGACGGTGGCGATGGCGTTGCGGTCGACGGCCGGGCGGCCGGGGAAGCGGATCTTCAGGAGCTTGCGGATCGTGGAGCGCGCGCCGTCGCAGCCGACCAGGTGGCTGCCGCGCCACCAGGTGCTGGAGCCGTCCTGGGTGCCGTGGGTGCGGACGCTGACGCCGTCGCGGTCCTGGACGAGCTCGGTGACGCGGCTGAGCGGGACGAGTCTGACCAGCGGGGTGCCGGTGAGGGCGTCGCGCAGGCCGCGCTGGAGGCGGTGCTGCGGCAGGTGGAAGGCGGGCGAGTCGGTGAGGTCGATCCGCAGCACCTCCTGGCGGCGCCGCCAGATGGCGAAGGAGTCCCAGAGGGCGGAGTCGGAGACGGCCCGGGGGTAGCCGATCCGGGTGAGGAAGGCGGTGGAGTCGGCCCCGAGGACGACGCTGCGCGGGCCCTCGGGGCAGAGCCCGGAGCCCTCGTCCAGGACGACGGTCGGCACCTCGTGCCGGGCGAGCGCGAGGGCCAGGGCCAGACCGACCGGTCCGGCCCCGACCACGATCACCGGGTCCATGCCGGGCCCTCCGGGCGGGGGTGGACCGTTCGGGCCCGGAAGGCCGGGCATGGGCAGGCCGTCAGGCTGGCGTCATATGCCGCGTGGAAGCTCCCGGGAGGTGTCACGAAGAGCAATGCAACAGTTCACCTGCGTGTCCGTCAAGCAGCAGCCGAAGTGCGCCGGTTCGCGCCGCGACGGCCGCGTGCTTCGATCCACCGGGCGAGCGCGGTGAGCAACAGGCACATCGCGACGTAGATCGGACCGATCACCAGGACCACCGGGATGTAGGGGAAGCCCGCGGCGTTCATCGGCTGGCTCGCGATCGCCTTACCGACGAACAGCAGCTCGTGGTAGGTGATGACGAAGCCGAGCGAGGTGTCCTTCAGGGTGACGACCAGCTGGCCGATCATCGTCGGCAGCATCGAGCGGACCGCCTGCGGCACCAGGATGCCGGCCATCACCTGGGTCTTGCGCATCCCGAGGGCGTACGCCGCCTCGGACTGGCCCCGGGGGACGGCGTTGACGCCGCTGCGGATGATCTCGGCCTGGACCGCGCCGTTGTAGAGGGTGAGGCCGAGCACCAGCGCCCACATCGGGTCCTTGGCGAAGAACGCGTAGTAGAGCGCGACGATGAGGATCAGCAGCGGCATCGCCCGGAAGAACTGGACGATCGCGGTGCACACCCAGCGCACCGGCTTGTGGTCGGACAGCCGCCCGGCGGCGAGCAGCGAGCCGAGGGTGAGCGAGAACAGCGCCGCCAGGCCGAAGGCCTCCAGGGTGGAGAGCAGGCCGTCCAGGATCCGCTGCTGGATGGTGTTGTACTGGAAGACGTCCCAGAGCCCGGCGTCGAACTGGCCGCTGTCGGACAGCGCCGTGACGGCGTACCAGAGCAGGCCGGCGATCGCGACGAACGCCAGCACGCCGAACAGCCGGTACCGCGTGCGGGCCTTCGGACCGGGGGCGTCGTACAGGACGCTGGCGGTCGAGCCGCGGGTGAAGGGGCTGTTCATCGGGCCACCGCCAGTCGGGACTCCAGGATGCGGAACAGGGTGGCGATCACGGCGCTGATCACCAGGTAGGCGCAGGCCACCCAGAAGAAGATCGAGAAGATCGAGTAGCCGCGCTCGGAGAAGGTCTGCTGCGCGCTGTACAGCTCGCCGACGCTGAACGCGCCGGCGATCGCCGAGTTCCTCGGCAGGGCGATGAACACGCTGCTCATCGGGGCCAGCACGGTCCGGGCGGCCTGCGGCAGGACGACCAGGGTGAGCGTCTGGCCGAAGGTCATGCCGAGGCTGCGGGCGGCCTCGGCCTGGCCGAGCGGCACGGTGTTGATGCCCGAGCGCAGCACCTCGCAGACGAACGAGGCGGTGTACCCGCCGAGCGCCAGCGTCGCGAAGGTGAGGTGCTCGAAGTGCACGTCGAGCGCGGGCAGTCCGAACTCGACGGCGAAGAACAGCAGGGTCAGCGGGGTGTTGCGGAAGATCGTCACCCAGCCGGTGCCGAAGGCGCGCAGCACCGGGACCGGGGAGACCCGGAAGGCCGCCAGCAGGGTGCCCAGCAGCAGGGCGAGCAGCGCGCTGAGGGCGCTCAGCTCGATCGTCTGCAGGAAGCCGTCGCGGAACAGCGTGAAGTTGCCGTCCTCGAACAGGAAACCCATCCGGCGGCCCTCCTCTCAGGAGCGGTAAGGAATCGGGCGGGTGGATCAGTAGCGCTCGAGGGCCGGCGGGGTGGGCGCCGCGGAGCCGGAGAGGCCGAGGGTCGCGTCGTACGCCTTCTTCCAGTCGCCGTTGTCCTGGTGCGCCTTGATGGAGTCGTTGATGGCGTTGCGCAGGGCCGCGTCGTCCTTGTTGAGGCCGACGCCGTACTTCTCCTGGGTGAACGGCTGGCCGACCACCTTGAGCTTGGGGCTGTACTTGGAGGCGTAGCCCTTGAGGATCGCGTCGTCGGTGGTGACGGCGTCGACCTCGCCGGACAGCAGCTTCTCGACGCAGGCCGAGTAGGTGTCGAACTGCGTGATCTTCGGGTTGTACTGCTGGATGTTCTTGATGGACGTCGAGCCGGTGGCGGTGCAGACGTTCTTGCCCGTGACCGCGTCCTTGCCGGTGATGTCCTTGTTGTCGGCCTTCACCAGCAGGTCCTGGCCGGCGATGTAGTACGGGCCGGCGAAGGAGACCGACTTCTTGCGCTCGTCGTTGATGCTGTAGGTGCCGACGTAGAAGTCGATCTGGCCCTTGGCGATGGCGGGCTCGCGCTGCGAGGAGACCAGCGTCTGCCACTTGATCTGCTGCGGGGTGAAGCCGAGGTCGGCGGCGACCATCTTGGCGATCTCGATGTCGAAGCCGCTGCGGTCGCCGCTGGCGACGTCCTCCCAGCCGAGGAACGGCTGGTCGGCCTTGGCGCCGATGATCAGCTGGCCGCGCTTGTGGGCCTCGGCGAGCACCGCCGAGTCGATCTTGACGTCGGTCTTGACCGTGTAGGTCGGCAGCGCGGGGGCGCCGCTGGGGGTGGCGGCGGCGTCGGGCGAGCCGTCCTTGCCGCACGCGGCGGTGGCGGTGAGCGCGACGGCACAGAGCGCGACGGCGAGGGTGCGACGAGTCCTCATGAGGGTTGTTCTCCTGGGGGCTGGGCCACGGGGTCAACCGGGCTCTGGCGTCTGGAAGTTGTGCGCAGGGGCGGGCCGGCCGGCGCCGTTGGCGGGCCGGCCTTCCGGGGGAGGCGGAGCGTCAGTGGTGCAGGATCTTGGAGAGGAAGTCCTTGGCGCGCTCGGAGCGCGGTGCGGTGAAGAAGGCGTCCGGCGTGTTCTGCTCGACGATCTTTCCGTCGGCCATGAACAGCACCCGGTTCGCGGCGGAGCGGGCGAAGCCCATCTCGTGGGTGACCACGACCATCGTCATGCCGTCGGCGGCCAGCTGGCGCATGACCTCCAGCACCTCGTTGACCATCTCCGGGTCGAGGGCCGAGGTGGGCTCGTCGAAGAGCATCACCTTCGGCTTCATGGCCAGCGCGCGGGCGATCGCCACGCGCTGCTGCTGGCCGCCGGACAGCTGGGCCGGGTACTTGTCCGCCTGCGCGCCGACGCCGACGCGCTCCAGCAGCTCCCGGGCCGTCTTCTCGGCCTGCGGGCGCGCCACCTTGCGCACCTTGACCTGGCCCATGACCACGTTCTCCAGCACGGTCTTGTGGGCGAACAGGTTGAAGCTCTGGAACACCATGCCGACCTCGGCGCGCAGCCGGGCCAGCTCCTTGCCCTCGGCGGGCAGCGGGCGGCCGTCGATGGTGATGGTGCCGGAGTCGATGGTCTCCAGCCGGTTGATCGTCCGGCAGAGCGTGGACTTGCCCGATCCGGAGGGCCCGATCAGCACCACGACCTCGCCCTGGGTGATCCGCAGGTCGATGCCCTGGAGCACGTGGAGGGCGCCGTAGTGCTTGTTCACGCCGTCCAGCACGACCAGCGGAGCGGCTGCGGACTTCGAGTCCATGATCGGATTCCCGGTCATCGCGCCTGCTCTCTCGTTCGGCCCGCGCGAAGTCTGAACTCCCTTGGGCTGCAATGGTGGTACGAAATCCGGGGGCCGCAGCCGGCGGAGCCGCAGCCCCCGGTGGGCCGACCATAGGAGCCGTGACGATGCCTCGTCAGCCGATCTGAGCGGAACTTGAGCATCACGAAACGGCCACACGGCGCTCGCAAGCTGTTCGTCCGGCCGCGATCGGGGCACGGTTGACGTGGACGGCGCCCGCGCGGTGCGTCCCGCGGGGCCCCACCGCGCGGCCGAACCTGGCGTCCGGCGGCCCGCTGGCCCATACTGCGCAGGACCGGGACCGACCGAGCGGCCCCGGTGATCACCGCCCGGGGGAGTCCCCGGGGCCCCTGGAGACGTCGGGGAACGGGGAAGGAGGAGACATGCGACTACTGCTCGTCGAGGACGACGAACGCGTGGCCGCCGCGCTGGTCGCGGTGCTGGGACGGCACGGGTTCCAGGTCCGGCACGCCCGCAGCGGGCACGAGGCCCTGGACGCGCTGGTGCCGGACGGCAACGAGCCGTACCGGGTGGTGCTGCTCGACCTCGGGCTGCCCGACCGCGACGGCTTCGAGGTGTGCAGCCGGATCCGGGCCGGCAGCGGCGTCCCGGTCATCATGGTCACCGCCCGGGCCGACATCCGCTCCCGGATCCACGGCCTCAACCTCGGCGCCGACGACTACGTCACCAAGCCGTACGACATGGGCGAACTGCTCGCCCGCATCCACGCCGTCGCCCGCCGCGGCGCCGCGCCCTCCGCCGCCTCGCCGGCCGCGCCCGACGCCGTCCCGCAGCAGCGCGGTCCGCTGGAGTCCCGCGGCATACGGATCGACCGGGAGCGCCGCCGGGTCAGCGTGGACGGCCGCGACGTGCCGCTCACCCGCAAGGAGTTCGACCTGCTCGCGCTGCTCGCCCAGAGCCCCGGCGTGGTCTACCGCCGCGAGCAGATCTTCAGCGAGGTGTGGCGCAGCGGCTGGGAGGGCAACGGCCGCACGCTGGAGGTCCACATCGGCTCGCTGCGCAACAAGCTCGCGCTGCCCGGCCTGGTCGAGGCCGTGCGCGGCGTCGGCTACCGGCTGATCCCCGAGTGCCCGGCGGCCGCCCCGGACGCGCCCCCGGCCGGCGCGGAGCACTGACCGTACGTGCGCAATCGCCTGCTCGGCATCCTGCTCGCCCTGATGGTCTGCGTCCTGGCCGCCCTCGGGCTGCCGCTCGCGGCGGCGGTCGCGGCGGCCCAGCAGACCAAGGTGGTCGTCGACCGGCTCGACGACGCCGCCCGCTTCGCCCAGGACCTGCCCACCTCCGGCACCTCGGACGCGGCGCGCAAGGGCGACCCGGGGCCCGCCCCCGGCGACCTCAGCCGGCGCAACGCGATCGACGCCGAGGTCGCCCGCTACTACGACCTGTACGGCGTGCGCCTCGGCATCTTCCAGCGCGACGGCGTCCCGATCGCCGCCGCGCCGAAGAACTGGACGGTGCCCTCCGGCGGCTCCGGCGCCCAGGCCTTCCAGGAGGCGCTGGACGGGCGGCGCAGCCACAACCCGCCCCAGGTCTGGCCGTGGACCGGTGACCGCACGGTCATCGTCGCGGCCCCGGTGGTGCGCGACGGCGACGTCGTCGCCGTGGTGCTCAGCGAGTCGCCGACCGGGGCGCTGCGCACCCGGATCCTGCACAGCTGGCTGGTGATCGGGGCCGGCGAGGCCGCCGCGATGATCGTCGCCGTGCTGCTCGCCGTCCGGCTCACCGAGTGGGTGCTGCGCCCGGTGCGCACCCTGGACCGGGCCACCCACGACATCGCCACCGGCCGGATGAACGCCCGGGTCGCCCCCGGCGGCGGCCCGCCCGAACTGCAGCGGCTGGCGCACTCGTTCAACGAGATGGCCGACCACGTCGTGCTCGCCCTGGACCAGCAGAAGGCCTTCGTCGCGGACGCCTCCCACCAGCTGCGCAACCCGCTGGCCGCGCTGCTGCTGCGGGTCGAGGTGCTCGGCCTGGAACTGCCCGAGGGGCACGAGGAGGAGCTGGGCGTCGTCCGCGAGGAGGGCGCCCGGCTGGCCCGGGTGCTGGACGACCTGCTCGGCCTCGCCACCGCCGAGCACGCCCGCCCCGAACCCGAGCCGACCGACCTCGCCGCGCTCACCCTCGCCCGGGTCGACGCCTGGCGGACGGTGGCCGTGCAGCGCGGCATCGAGCTGCGCTGGGACGGCCCGGCGCTCGCGCTCGGCATGGCCGACCCGATCGGCTTCGGCTCGGCGCTGGACGCGGTCCTGGACAACGCGCTCAAGTTCTCCCCGGAGGGCAGCCGGGTGCGGCTGCGGGTCGCGGTGCGGCGCGACGAGGTCGCGGTGACGGTCAGCGACGCCGGGCCGGGCCTCACCGAGGAGGAGGTCTCCCGGGCGGGCGACCGGTTCTGGCGCAGCCCGCGGCACCAGAACGTGGACGGCTCCGGGCTCGGCCTGTCGATCGCCCGCACCCTGCTGCTGGCGGGCGGCGGTTCGCTCGGCTTCGCCCCGGTCAAGCCGACCGGGCTCGCGGTGACCCTGGCCGTGCCCCGCCCGGGGAAGCAGTAGTCGGGGAAGCAGTGGTCGCGGACGCGCCAGGTCAGGGCTTGACCGAGCGGTAGTAGCGCATCGCGCCCTCGTGGAGGGGGAGCGGGTCGGTGTACACGGCGGTGCGCAGGTCGACCAGCTGGGCGGCGTGGACCTGGGCGCCGATCTGGTCGCGGCTGTCGATCACCGCCTCGGTCATGCCCTGGACCAGGCCGGGGTCGACGTCGTCCCGGGTGATCAGCAGGTTGGGCACCGCCACGGTGGCGACGGCGTCCTGCGGCTCGGCGTTCGGGTAGGTGCCCTTGGGCATGGTGGCCGCCCGGTAGGCGTCGGTGCCGCCGCCCTCGGCCTTGTGGAGCTGCTCGGACAGGTCGGCCAGCGGGACGATCCTGATCCGGACGTGGTCGGAGAGGTCGGTCAGCGCGCTGGTGGGCAGGCCGCCGGACCAGAAGAAGGCGTCCACCCTGCCCTCGCGCAGGTCGTCGGCGGCGTCGCCGACCCCGTCCGGCACGCCCTTGATGTCCCGGTCCGGGTCCAGGCCGGCGGCGGTCAGCAGCCGCCTGGTCACCAGGTTCACCCCGGACTGCGGCAGGCCCACGCCCACCCGCAGGCCCTTGAGGTCGGCGGTGCGCTGGACCGGCGAGGAGGCCGGGACGATCAGCTGGAGGTAGTCGTCGTAGAGCCGGGCGATCGCCCGCAGCCGGTCCTTGCCGGGCCCCTGGTAGTCGGCGACGGCGTCGGCCGTCGCTATGGCGAACTGGTCCCGGCCGTCGGCCACCCGCTTCAGGTTCTCGACCGAGCCGTCGGTGTTGTCCAGCGCCAGCCGCACCCCGGGCATCGACTTGGCGACGTGCGCCTGCAGCAGCTGCCCGTACCGGTCGTAGACCCCGCGCTGCACGCCCGTCGCGAAGTGCGTCTCCCCGCGCGGGTAGCCGGGCGAGCGGCCCGCCGAGAGCCACCACCCGCCGAGTCCCGCCAGCAGCAGGGCCAGTACCAGGACCGTCCGCCACAGCGGGCTTCGGGCGGCCGCGCGGAGCACGGCGCCCGGACGTGAGGGAACGGTGGGGGTCATGCAGGGATAGTGCCAGGCGCCCCGGCAGAACGGGAGGGGCCGCGGGGCCGCCGTCCGTGAAAAAGCCCTTCACGCGTGCCCGTACCCTGGTCTGGTGAGCGGTGAGAGCGGATTGAAGAGCTACAAGGTCGTCACGCACGGCTGTCAGATGAACGTCCACGACTCCGAGCGCCTGTCCGGGCTGCTGGAGGAGGCGGGCTACGTCAAGGCCGGGCCCGAGGGCGACCCGGACCTGGTGGTGTTCAACACCTGCGCGGTGCGCGAGAACGCCGACAACAAGCTGTACGGCAACCTCGGGCAGCTCGCGCCGGCCAAGGGCCGCAACCAGGGCATGCAGATCGCCGTCGGCGGCTGCCTGGCGCAGAAGGACCGCGACACCATCGTCCAGCGCGCCCCCTGGGTCGACGTGGTGTTCGGCACCCACAACATCGGCCACCTGCCGGCGCTCCTGGAGCGGGCCGCGGTCGAGAAGAAGGCCCAGGTCGAGATCCTGGAGTCGCTGGAGACCTTCCCCTCCACGCTGCCCACCCGCCGCGAGTCCGCCTACGCCGCCTGGGTCTCGATCTCGGTCGGCTGCAACAACACCTGCACCTTCTGCATCGTGCCCGCGCTGCGCGGCAAGGAGGAGGACCGCCGCCCCGGCGACGTCCTCGCCGAGATCGAGGCGCTGGTGGACGAGGGCGTCATCGAGGTGACCCTGCTCGGCCAGAACGTCAACGCCTACGGCTCCGACCTGGGCGACCGCGAGGCCTTCTCCAAGCTGCTGCGCGCCGCCGGCCAGGTCGAGGGCCTGGAGCGGATCCGCTTCACCTCCCCGCACCCGCGCGACTTCACCGACGACGTCATCGCCGCGATGGCCGAGACGCCGAACGTGATGCACCAGCTGCACATGCCGCTGCAGTCCGGCTCGGACCGCGTCCTCAAGGCGATGCGCCGCTCCTACCGGCAGGACCGTTTCCTCGGGATCATCCGCAAGGTCCGCGAGGCCATGCCGGACGCGGCCATCTCCACCGACATCATCGTGGGCTTCCCCGGCGAGACCGAGGAGGACTTCGAGGAGACGATGCACGTCGTCCGCGAGGCGCGCTTCACCAACGCGTTCACCTTCCAGTACTCCAAGCGCCCCGGCACCCCGGCCGCGGAGATGACGGACCAGGTGCCGAAGGCCGTCGTGCAGGCCCGCTACGACCGGCTCATCGCGCTCCAGGAGGAGATCTCCTGGGACGAGAACAAGAAGCAGGTCGGCCGCACGCTGGAGATCCTGGTCGCCGAGGGCGAGGGCAAGAAGGACGGCAAGACCGACCGCCTCTCCGGACGCGCCCCCGACAACCGCCTCGTGCACTTCAACCCGAGGCTTCGAGGGTTGAACGACGAGCACAGCACGCGGCCCGCCGAGCCGGTGCGCCCGGGTGACGTGGTGACCGTCGAGATCACCTACGCCGCCCCGCACCACCTGCTGGCCGAGGGCCCGGCCCTCGCCGTGCGCCGCACCCGCGCGGGCGACGCGTGGGAGAAGCGCCAGGCCAAGCCCGCCGCCAAGCCGGCCGGCGTGATGCTCGGCCTGCCGAGCATCGGCGCCCCGGCGGCGCTGCCGCTCGCGGCCCCGGCGGGCGGCTGCTGCGGGGACTGACGCCCGCCCCGCCCGCCCCCGCGCAGGACGCTCCGGCGGCCCGGCAGGACCTTCGGGTCCCGCCGGGCCGCCGTGCTTCTCGGCTGGTGCCGTGGCCGGGCGTCGCAACACGGCGGACCTGTCCGGCCACGGCACTAGAGTGATCCACATGCTGGTAGCCGCCGCCGTGTGCCCCTGTCCGCCGCTGCTCGTCCCCGAGGTCGCCGCCGGGGCGGCGAGCGAACTGGACGCGCTGCGGGCCGCCTGCGACGAGGCACTGGCGGCGCTGGTCGCGGCCGGGCCCGAGCTGGTCGTGGTGGTCGGCGCCGGGCCCGGGGCCGAGGTGTGGACCGAGGGCGGGGCGGGCTCCTTCCAGCGCTACGGGGTGCCGCTGGTGGCCAAACTGCCGGGCGGCCGGGTCGAGGGGCCGGAGCTCGCGCCCTCGCTGACCGTCGGGGCGTGGCTGCTGGAGCGCGCCGGGGTGACCCTGCCGACGCACGCCTGCGCCGTGCCCGAGGACGCCCCCGCCGACCGCATGCTCGGGCTGGGCCAGGGCCTGGCCGGGCTGGCCGACCGCGTCGCCCTGCTGGTGCTCGGCGGCGGCAGCGCCTGCCGCACGGTGAAGGCGCCCGGCTACCTGGACGAACGCGCCGAGGGCTACGACGCGGCGCTGGCAGCCGCCCTGGGCTCGGCCGACCTCCCCGCCCTGGCCGCGCTGGACGCCGCCCTGGCCGCCGAACTGAAGGCCGACGGCCGGGCGCCCTGGCAGGTGCTGGCCGGCGCCGCCGAGGGCGCCGGCCTCACCGCGCGGCTCGGCTACCAGGACGCGCCGTACGGCGTCGGGTACTTCGTGGCGTCCTGGAGCTGATCACCGCCGCACCCGCGCTCAGGCGTGCGGCGCCCGGCCGTTGCCGCCGGTGCCCTCCTCGCCGGGCTCCGGCTTGTGGGCGAAGTCGTCGACCGCGCCCTTGGCCTTGCTGGCACCGTGCTCGATCTTGTCGCTGTACTTGCCCTTGGTCGCCTTGTCGATGGCGCCGCCGGCCTTGTCCACCATGCTGTCGATCTGGTCGTGGTGCTTGCCGGCGAGCTCGCTGGCGCGCTCCTTGAGCTCCTCGGCCTTGCCCTTGAGGTTGTCCATCAGGCCCATGGCGATCTCCTTCTCTCCCTGTTTCCTGCCCAACGTCCGGGAGGGGTAAAGCGTTCGCAAACCGGACCAGGGTCCGGAAACAGCCGGAAACAGTCATATCGTCGCGCAATCGGGGGCGGGAGGCAGCCCGGTGCCCGGTCCCGCGGCGGTTTTGCGAGACTGGAGCGGTGAGCAGCTCCCGCACCGTCCAGCCCCCCGTCGTGTCGATCGTCGGGGCGACCGCCGCCGGCAAGTCCGACCTCGCCGTGGCCGTCGCCCGCAGCCTCGGCGGCGAGATCATCAACACCGACTCGATGCAGCTCTACCGGGGCATGGACATCGGCACCGCCAAGCTCACGACGGACGAGCGGGGCGGGATCCCGCACCACCTGATGGACGTCTGGGACGTCACCGAGGCCGCCAGCGTCGCCGAGTACCAGCGGCTGGCCCGCGCCGAGATCGACCGGCTGCTCGCCGCCGGGCGGGCCGCGGTGCTGGTCGGCGGCTCCGGGCTGTACGTCCGGGCGGCGATCGACGAGATGGAGTTCCCCGGCACCGACCCGGCCGTCCGCGCCCGGCTGGAGGCGGAGCTCGCCGAGGCCGGCCCGTACGCGCTGCACCGGCGGCTGGCCGGGCTCGACCCGGCGGCGGCCGAGGCGATCCTGATGGGCAACGGGCGGCGGATCGTCCGCGCGCTGGAGGTCATCGAGATCACCGGGCAGCCGTTCACCGCCAACCTGCCGAGCAACACCGCCGTCTACGACGCCGTGCAGATCGGCGTCGCGGTGCCGCGCCCCGAGCTGGACGAGCGGATCGCCCTGCGCGTCGACCGGATGTGGGAGGCCGGGCTGCTCGACGAGGTGCGCGCGCTCGAACGGGTCGGGCTGCGGGAGGGCAGGACCGCCTCCCGGGCGCTCGGGTACCAGCAGGTGCTCGACCACTTCGCCGGCGAGTGCACCGAGGACGAGGCGAAGGCCGAAACCGTGCGGGCCACCAAGCGCTTCGCCCGCCGCCAGGAGTCCTGGTTCCGCCGGGACGACCGGATCCACTGGCTCTCCCGCCCGGCCGGCACCGACCCGGTCGAGCTGCTGGAACGTTCCCTTGAGCTGATCGGGCGTCAGCGCGCGTCGGCCGCGTAGGCGGGATCCGGCCACTTCGGCGGTGCAGCTGCGCGAGCACGTGGCCGTGCAGGACCAACCGGGGGTTACGGCCCGATCACGTGATGGCCACGGATCACCCGCCGACCCCGGAGAGGCCCGGAACGCACCTCTGGACATGCCATCATCGGTGTCATAAGGGTCGGCCCGGGCGGGCCGGCCGTACCGGCCGCGAGTCCGCTCGTGTCGAACTGTCAGGGGAGGCCGTGTGTCGACGGGTACCGGCCCCGAGTCCGGCCAGAGCGGGAGCGTCACCGCACCGGCCGACGAGTTCGACGAGTCGACGATGGGTGACCTCCCCGTGCTGACCGGCCTGGACGCGCCCACCTCCTACGCCGTCGCGCTGCCCACGCTGGACACCAGCGGCCCGGCCGGCGCGGTGCACGAGCGGGAGATCCGCCCGCGGCGCCGGCTGCGGTGGTGGCAGACGCTGCCGATCGCGCTGCTCGGCACCCTCGGCTCGCTGATGTTCAGCTTCCCGCTCGCCTTCGGCTCCGCCGGGGCGCGGGCGACCATGGTCGGGATGCTCGGCCTGCTGCTCACCGCCGCCTCGGTCGGCTGGGGCGCGATGGCCGCCCGGCACGCCGGGTACAAGTGGCCGGGCCTGCCGCGCCGGGGCTCCGGGAAGCGGGCCGGGTGGAAGGCGATCGTCGTCTACACCCTGATCGCGCTCGCCGCCTGCGCCCTCGCCGTCTGGCGGGTCGCCCACCTCCGCTAGGGCCGAGCACCAGCCCGACGGGCCGCCCGCCCCGACCGGCTTCCCGCCCTCCTCAGTACCATCGGGAGGGTGAGCGCATCCTCTTCGCAGCCGGCCGGCATCCCCTTCCTCAAGGGGCACGGCACCCAGAACGACTTCGTCATCGTCCCCGACCCCGACGGCCGGCTGGCGATCGGCCCGCAGGCCGTCGCGGCGCTGTGCGACCGGCGGGCGGGCATCGGCGGCGACGGCCTGCTGCGCGTGGTGCGCTCCGCCGCCGAACCGGCCGCCGCGGACCTCGCCGACCGGGCCGAGTGGTTCATGGACTACCGCAACTCCGACGGCAGCATCGCCGAGATGTGCGGCAACGGCCTGCGGGTCTTCGCCCGCTACCTGGTCGAGGCCGGCCACGCCGAGCCCGGCGAGATCTCCGTGGCCACCCGGGCCGGGGTACTGACCGCGCGGGTCGCCGAGGACGCCGAGGACGGCACGGCCGGCGAGGTCACCATCGACATGGGCCGCGCGAGGCTGCCCGGGCCGGACGGCATCGAGGTCGCCGTCGGCGAGCGGCGCTGGCCCGCGCTGAACGTCAACATGGGCAACCCGCACGCCGTCGCCTTCGTCGAGAGCCTCGACCACGCGGGCGACCTGCTGCGCCCGCCGCTCACCAGCCCCGAGGGCGCCTACCCCGAGGGCGTCAACGTCGAGTTCGTGGTGGACCGCGGGCCGCGGCACGTCGCCATGCGGGTGCACGAGCGCGGCTCCGGCGAGACGCTGTCCTGCGGCACCGGCGCGTGCGCCGTCGCGGTGGCCTCGATCCGGCGCGACGGCCTCGACCCGGCGGTCACCGGCGAGGCGGCGACCTACGCGGTGGACCTGCCCGGCGGGCGGCTGACGATCACCGAGCACCCCGACGGCCTGGTGCAGATGACCGGCGCCGCGGTGATCGTGGCGGCCGGCGAGATCGACCCCCGGTGGTGGGCGGCACTGACCGGCTGAGGGCCCGGTTTGCCCATTTCGTACGGTGACGAATCCCCCCGATCGAGTGATACCGGTCGCAGAGGGGAAGCGAGGCATCGCGCAACGTGCTGTGCTCGGTAGCATGGATCACCGGGTCGGCGCCCCTCGTCGGGGCGGCCGCCGGTGACCGTCGCCGGAGGTGCCATGACCATCGAAGCCGGACAACCGCTCGGGCCGCCGACCAGCACGCGGCAGGCCGGGGTCCTGCGGCCCCTGGGCGGCCTCGGCCGGGCCGCGCTCGGCCGCGCCGGGCGGGCCGCCCTGCTGGCCACCGGCCGCCAGCCGGTGCCGGACGCGCTCGAACCGCTCGTCCGGGCCCACCGCGGGCACCATCCGCAGGCCGACCTCGGACTGCTCGCGCGCGCCTACCGGCTGGCCGAGGCCAGCCACCGCGGGCAGAAGCGCAAGAGCGGCGAGCCGTACATCACCCACCCGCTGGCCGTCACCATGATCCTGGCCCAACTCGGCGCCGGGACCACGACGTTGGTCGCCTCGCTGCTCCACGACACGGTGGAGGACACCGAGTTGACGCTGGATCAGGTCAGCGCCGGGTTCGGGCCCGAAGTCGCCTACCTGGTCGACGGGGTGACGAAACTGGAGAAGGTCGACTTCGGCGCCGCGGCCGAGGCCGAGACCTTCCGCAAGATGCTGGTCGCCACCGGGGACGACGTCCGGGTGATGGTGATCAAGCTCGCCGACCGGCTGCACAACATGCGCACCATCCGGCACATGAAGCCGGCCAGCCAGGTGCGGATCGCCAAGGTCACCCGGGACGTGCTGATCCCGCTGGCCGAGCGGCTCGGCATCCAGGTGCTCAAGGCGGAGCTGGAGGACATCGTCTTCGCCACCCTGCACCCCGAGGAGCACACCCGCACCCGCACCCTGATGGCCGGTCACGAGGGTGAGCCGGACACCCTGCTGGAGCCCTTCGCGCGGCTGCTGGCCCGGCAGCTGGCCGAGACCGGGGTCGCCGCCGAGGTCACCGTCCGGCCGCGGCACTGCGTCTCGCTGCACCGGGTGCTGCTCAAGCGGGCCGCCGCGCCCGGGGCGGACGGGCGGCCGCAGGGGCCGCAGCCGGCCGACTTCGGCCGGCTGCTGGTGGTCGTCGAGGAGAACGCCGACTGCTACGCCGTGCTCGGCGAGCTGCACACCTGCTGGACGCCGCTGCCCGGCGAGTTCAAGGACTTCGTCGCCGCCCCCAAGTTCAACCTGTACCAGTCGCTGCACACCGCGGTCGCGCTGGAGGGCGGCGCGGTGGTCGAGGTGCTGGTGCGCACGCGGCGGATGCACGAGGTGGCCGAGACCGGGGTGGTCGCCCTCGGCGACCCGGAGCCCGCCGCCGCCGTCCAGGACGCCGACGAGCTCGACCGCACCGACCCGGCCAGGCCCGGCTGGCTCAGCCGGCTGCTGGAGTGGCAGCAGGAGACGCCCGACCCGGACGCGTTCTGGTCGGCGCTCACCGCCGACCTGGCCGGCGACCGGGAGATCACGGTCGTGACGGAGTGCGGCGAAACGCTTCAGCTGCGGGCCGGCGCCACCTGCGTGGACGCCGCCTACCTGCTCGGCGAGGACACCGGCCACCGGTGCATCGGCGTGCGGGTCAACGGCCGGCTCACCGCGCTGTCCACCGTCCTCCAGGACGGCGACCTGCTCGCCGTGCTCACCGAGACCGTGCCAGCCGGGGCCGGGCCGCGCGCCGCCGAGCCCTCCGGGCCCGCGCCCGAGTGGCTCGCCCACGCCCGCACCCCGGCCGCCCGGCTCGCCATCGAGCGCTGGCTGGCCGACCACCCGGCCCGGCTGCCGGCGGTCCGCACCGGCCCCTCCGCCGGGCAGCCCGCCCCGCCCGCGCACCGCACCGTCGAGCGCCGGGCCGCGCCGGTCGCGGTGGCCGGGCGGCCGGGGGCGCCGGTACGGCTGGCCCGCTGCTGCACGCCGGTGCCGCCGGACGAGGTGACCGGCTACCCGATCCGCGGCGGCACCGTCGCCGTGCACCGCACCGGCTGTCCGGCGGGGGAGCGGATGCGGACCGCCGGACGCGGCACGCTGGAGGTCCGCTGGCGGGCCGACGGCACCCCGGCCGACGGCTACCGGGCCACCCTGCGGGCCGAGGCCCTGAACCGGCCCCGGCTGCTCGCCGACCTGACCGCGGCGATCTCCGCCGAGGACGTCGGCATCGTCTCGGCCGAGGTCGAGCCGCCCCAGGAGCTGCGGGTGCGGCACACCTACACCGTCGAGCTGCCCGCCCCGGCCGCCCTGCCCGGCCTGATGCGGGCCATGCTCCGGGTCTCCGGCGTGTACGACGTCAGCCGCCCGCACGCCCCCGAGGACGGCACGGCCGGAAGAAATGGGGGTGACCGGCCCGCGCCGGGCGTGGGACCATCGAGGGGAATGCGCGGCAGGTCCACGGCGTTCACCGGGCAGAGGAGCTCCGGTACCGTCCACGGGCCGTCGCCGAAGCCACCCAGCGACCAAAGGACAGAATGACCTCCACGTTCGACACCCGCGACCACGCCGACGCCCCGCGCCGCCTCGACGGTCTGCGAGCGGAAGCCCTCATGGACGAGGACCTCGCGGCCATCGACGAGGACCTCGGCCGGCACTACGACGGAGACCAGTACGACCGCAGCGAGCGCGCCGCGCTGCGCCGCGTCGCCGGTCTCTCCACCGAGCTCCAGGACGTCACCGAGGTCGAGTACCGCCAGCTCCGCCTGGAGCGCGTGGTGCTCGTCGGTGTCTGGACGGACGGGACGCTGGAGGAGGCGGAGAACTCGATGGCCGAGCTCGCCGCCCTCGCCGAGACCGCCGGCTCCGAGGTCCTGGACGGTGTGATCCAGCGCCGTGACAAGCCCGACGCCGCGACCTACATCGGCTCCGGCAAGGCGAAGGAGCTGCGCGACATCGTCGCCTCCACCGGCGCCGACACCGTCGTCTGCGACGGTGAGCTCACCCCCGGCCAGCTGATCCAGCTGGAGGACGTGGTCAAGGTCAAGGTCGTCGACCGGACGGCCCTGATCCTCGACATCTTCGCCCAGCACGCCAAGTCCCGCGAGGGCAAGGCGCAGGTCTCGCTCGCGCAGATGCAGTACATGCTGCCGCGCCTGCGCGGCTGGGGCCAGTCGCTCTCCCGGCAGATGGGTGGTGGTGGCTCCGGCTCGTCCGGCGGCGGCATGGCCACCCGTGGCCCCGGTGAGACCAAGATCGAGACCGACCGGCGCCGGATCCGCGAGAAGATGGCGAAGCTCCGCAAGGAGATCGCCGACATGAAGAAGGGCCGCGACACCAAGCGCCAGGAGCGCAGGCGCAACCAGGTGCCGTCGGTGGCCATCGCCGGGTACACCAACGCCGGCAAGTCCTCCCTGCTCAACCGGCTCACCGGGGCGGGCGTCCTGGTGGAGAACTCGCTGTTCGCCACCCTGGACCCGACCGTGCGCCGGGCGCAGACGCCCAGCGGGCGGGTCTACACGCTGGCCGACACCGTCGGCTTCGTCCGGCACCTGCCGCACCACCTGGTCGAGGCGTTCCGCTCCACCATGGAGGAGGTCGCCGACGCGGACCTCATCCTGCACGTGGTGGACGGTTCGCACCCCGAGCCGGAGACGCAGCTGGCCGCCGTGCGCGAGGTCATCGTCTCGGTGGACGCGCAGAACGTCCCCGAGATCGTGGTGATCAACAAGGCGGACGCCGCCGACCCGCACGTGCTGCAGCGCCTGCTGCGCCGCGAGCCGCACGCCATCGTGGTGTCGGCCCGCAGCGGCGCGGGCATCGAGGAACTGCTGAAGCTCATCGACGACGAGCTGCCGCGCCCGGCCGTCGAGGTGCGGGCCCTGGTGCCCTACACCCAGGGCGGTCTGGTCTCCCGGGTGCACGCGGAGGGCGAGCTGCTCTCCACCGAGCACACCGGCGAGGGCACGCTGCTGCACGCCAAGGTGCCGGTCGAGCTGGCCGCGGAGCTGGAGCGCTTCGCGGTGGCCCTGCGGGGCTGACCGGCCCCTCGTGACGTGCGAAGGCCCCCGGACGGGGTTCCGTCCGGGGGCCTTCGCACGTCATCGGACGTTCTTGGCGAAGTACTCGAAGGCCTGCTTCGCCTGGTCCTGGAGCGAGGGGCCGGCCAGGTACCCGGTCGGGTTGCGGTCGCCGACCGAGGTGACGCTGATCAGGTTGGGCTTGCCGTCCTTGACGATGAACCAGCCGCCGCCGTCGGCGCCGCCGGTCATGGTGCAGCCGATCGCGTACATCGGCGGGCGGGCCCGGTCGAAGGACAGCCGGGCCGGCGCGGCCGGCGCGTCGCAGTGGTCGAGCTCCGTACCGTCGAACGGCTTCTCGGCGGGGTAGCCGTAGGCGGACGCCGAGGTGATCTGCTCGCGCGGGGCGTTGAACCAGACCGGGACCGAGCCGCCGACCGTCTCCTCCAACGACCGGCCGGAGCCGCTCTCGTCGCGCACCCGGACGATCCCGTAGTCGTACTGGTCGTGGGCGCCGGTGCCGCTCTCCTTGAGCCAGGTCGGCGAGACCAGCGCGCGCACCGCCGTCCAGTGGCCGTACGGGGACACCTGCTGGTCGGTGGCCGGCTTCCCGCGGCCGGCCTGGCCGTCGCGGTTGTAGCCGGGCACGAAGGTGATGTTCCGCAGCCAGGCGCCGCCCTTGCCGTCGTGCAGGCAGTGGGCGGCGGTGTAGACGAGGTCGCTGCGGCCCGGGGCGGCCGGGTCGGAGACCACCGTGCCGGAGCACGCGGCGTCGCCCCCGGGCGCGGTCACGAAGAGCCTGCCGACCACGGCGGCGGCCGGGCCGTACGGGTGCGGCTGCGCCTGGGCCGGGGCCTGGGCCGGGGGAGCGTCCTGCGGCGCGTCGCCCTGGGCGGCGGTGCGCGGGGCCTCCGGGACGGGCCGGCCCTTGGCGGCCTCCATCCTGGCGCGGGACCAGAAGCCCGGGGGCACCTCGTTGGCGAAGGCGCTGTCGGCGACGAAGCGGGCCCAGTCGTCGACCTTCCAGCCGGCCAGGTCGCCGGGGCTGGTCGGCGGCGCCGGCCGGGCGAGGGTGGCTGGCGCGCTCGCGGCGCTCCCGGCGGTCCGGTCCGGCCCGCACGCGGTCGCGGTGAGGGCGAGCGCGGCGAGCGCCGCGGCGCCGGCCAGTGCGGCCCGGTGCCGCGGCACGCGTCCGCGGGTGGTGTACGGCACGGTGCATCGTCCCCGGCGGTGGGTGAACGCGGTCACTGCTTCCTGGAGATCCAGTCCAGGGCGTTCTTGGCGACCGTCTCCAGGTACGGGCCGCTCAGCGAGGTGTGCTCCTGGGTGCCGATCGAGGTGTTGCTGACCAGCGCCGTCCGCCCGTCGGGCATGGTGGCGAACCAGCCGCCGCCGCTGGCGCCCTGGGTCATGTTGCAGCCGATGGTGAGCATCGACGGCCGCTTCGGGTCGAAGGACAGGCGGGTCGGCTTCCCGCCGTCGCACTTGTACAGCTCCTGGCCGTCGAACGGCTTGTAGAGCGGGTAGCCGACGGCCGAGACGGAGAGCCGGTCGCGCGGGGCGTCGAACCAGACCGGGACGGCCGAACCGACCGTCTCCTCCAGCGACTTGCCGGTGCCGCTCTGGTTGCTCACGTGCATGATCGCGAAGTCGTACTGGCTGGCGGAGTCCCCGGTGCCGCCGCCCTCGACCACCCACTGCGGCGAGGTGGTGACCTGGTCGGCCCACCAGGTGCCGAGCGGGGCCAGCTCGGACAGCGGGGCCTTCTTGCCGCCGCTGGAGGCGCCCGAGTTGTTGTAGGCGGGCACGAACACGAGGTCCTTGTAGTAGTTGCCGCCCTTGCCCTCGTGCACGCAGTGGCCGGCCGTCCAGACCAGGTTGCTCTTGCCCGGGTGCTGCGGGTCGGTGATGACCGTCGCCGAGCAGTTGCCCCGGCCGCCCTGGGCGCTGAAGAACACCTTGCCGGAGGGCTGCTTGGTGTACGGGCGCGGCACCGGCACGGCCTTGACCACCGGCGGCTCGGGGTCGGTCACGCCGTCGTCGGCGGCCGGCTTGGCGGTGGGCGGGGCCGGGTCGGCCGGCTTGGAGTCGCCCATCTTGTCCGGGTTCCAGAAGTCCTTCACGACCGGGTTGTTGAAGACGTGCTTGGACGCCCAGTTGTCCCAGTCCTCGAACTTCCACTTCTTCAGGTCGTCCCAGCTCTTGGGCAGGCCCTCCAGCAGGCTGGTGGGGATGCCCGAGGGCAGCGTGATCCCGCCGATGACGCCGCCGCCGGGGGCGGGGCTGCCGGGGCCGCTCGCCGAGGCGGGCGGCGGTGCGGCGGTGTCCGTGCCGGTGGCCGAGGACGGGCCGTCCGGGCCGCAGGCGCTCACCGCGAACAGGGTGCCGGCGGCGAGGACGGCTGCGACGGCGGACCGGTGGATCGATGGCATCTGTGCGCTTCCCCCTGTGGATCGGTGCGTGGACGGGACGGTGGTTCGTGGACGGGACGGTCCGGGGTAGGAGTCTTCCACTGGTCGGGAGGACGGCGCCGGGCGCCCCCGGGTTGCGGCTCCTGAGCGGTGGTCACCGATCCGTGACGAAGCCTCCACAGGAGCCACCGGTACAACCGGGCGTCCTCCCCGGCGGTGAACAATCACCGATCTTCACCCGGACGAGTGAGCCGTCCTTGTGATCACCCGTCAGGGATAGGTAACCCTTACCTGACGCGACGGTGCGAGCGCCCGCCGAACCCCCCTCCGCCATCCGCGCGCGTCCGCACCCCACGCGTCCCGAGGAGCACCCTTGAGCACCGCCGCCCTGACCGGAGCCCCGCCCGAAACGCTGCCGCCCGCGGACCGGCCGGCCGGGCCAGACCCGCTGCTGCACCCCGACCCCGCCGTCGCCGCCGAACAGGCCGCGCTGGAGGCCCTGTTGCGCTGCTGGACGCGCGAGACCGGCGCCCGCCCGGGACCGGACGGCCGACTGCGGATCGCCGTGCTCGGCGGCGCCGCACGGCTCTCCGCGCCCGTCCGCCACTGGTCACCCGGCGGCTGGCACCGCTTCGGCCCGGCCCGCCTCGGCGCCGGCGACGGCGCCCCCGACGCCCCGGTGGACGCCGTCACCGCCGCCGCGCTGCTCGCCGCCGCGGCCGCCGACCGGCCCGACCCCGGACAGGTCGCCGACCTCGCCGCCAGGGTCGCCGACTCCGTCGTGCGCACCGCCGAGATCCTCGCCCACCGCCGCACCGGCGCCGCGCCCGGCGGACCGGAAGGCTCCCACTTCCTCGCCGCCGAACAGTCCCTGCTGCTCGGCCACCCCCTGCACCCCACCCCCAAGAGCCGCGACGGCCTCGGCCCGGCCCAGAGCGCCGCCTACTCGCCCGAACTGCACGGCTCCTTCCAACTCCACTGGTACGCCGTCGACCGGGCCCTGCTCGCCGCCGGATCCGCCCTCCCCGAGACCGCCGAGCGGATCACCGCCCGCCTGCTCGGCGACCGCGCCCCGCTGCCGCCCGGCACCGCCGCCCTGCCCCTGCACCCCTGGCAGGCCCGCGAGCTGGCCCACCGCCCGGCCGTCGCCGCCCTGCTCGCCGAAGGACTCCTGCACGACCTCGGCCCGGCCGGCGACCCCTGGTACCCCACCTCGTCGGTGCGCACCGTCTACCGGCCCGGCACCCCGTGGATGCTCAAGCTCTCGCTCGGCCTGCGGATCACCAACTCCCGCCGGGAGAACCTGCGCAAGGAGCTCCACCGCGGCCTGGAGGTGCACCGGCTGCTGGAGAGCGGACTCGCCGCCGAGTGGCGGGCCGCCCACCCGGGCTTCGACGTCGTCCGCGACCCCGCCTGGATCGGCGTCGACCACCCCGCCCTCGGCGACCCCGGCGGCCTGGACACCGTCCTGCGCGCCCAGCCCTTCGCCCCCGCCGACCGCGCGCTGTGCGTCGCCGGGCTCGTCGCCGAACAGCCGCTCGGCACCGGCACCACCGTGCCGTCCCGGCTCGGCGACACCCTCCGTGCGCTCGCCGTGCGCTGCGGCCGCCCGCTGCGCACCGTGGCCGCTGAATGGTTCCTGCGCTACCTGGACGCCGTCGTGCTCCCCGTCCTGTGGCTGGACGGCCGCGGCGGCATCGCCCTGGAGGCGCACCAGCAGAACAGCCTCGTCCTGCTCGACGCCGAAGGCTGGCCCCGCGGCGGGCGCTACCGCGACAACCAGGGCTACTACTACCGGGAGAGCGCCCGCGAGCGGCTCACCGCCCGGCTGCCCGGCCTCGGCGAGCACAGCGACACCTTCCTCCCGGACGACGTGATCGACCACCACTTCGCCTACTACCTCGGCATCAACCACGTGCTCGGCCTGGTCGGCGCGCTCGGCTCCCAGGGGCTCGCCGACGAAACGGTGCTGCTCGCCGCGCTGCGCCGCTTCCTCGCCGGACCGGAGGCGACCGCCACCGGCTCGACGCTGCCCGCCCTGCTGCTCGACGCGCCGACGCTGCCCTGCAAGGCCAACCTGCTCACCCGGATCAACGGCCTGGACGAGCTGGTCGGCCCGGTCGCCACGCAGTCCGTCTACGTGGACATCCCCAACCCCCTGGCGGACGCGTGCGTGAGCGAGCGGTGGGGGTCCCCCCGGCCGGAGGCTGGGGGAGAGTGAACCAGGAAGAGGTGCGCGTGGGCGAATGCCCCCGCCGAGCGATGGGGGTACCTCCCAGCCGCCAAGGCTGGGGGAGAGGCGGAGGCATGATGCTCGACGACGTGCCCGGGTGGGGCGAGACCCCCACCCCGGCCGGCGGGTTCCGGCTCCGCCCGGTCCGGCTGCCCGCCGACCTCGACCTGCTCGCCTGCTGGATGAACGACCCCGAGGTCGCCGCCTTCTGGGAGCTCGCCGGCCCGCCCGCCGTCACCGCGGAGCACGTCCGGGCCCAGCTCGACGGCGACGGGCGCAGCGTGCCCTGCCTGGGCCTGCTCGACGGCACCCCGATGAGCTACTGGGAGGTCTACCGCGCCGACCTCGACCCGCTCGCCGCGCACTACCCGGCCCGGCCCCACGACACCGGCGTCCACCTGCTGCTCGGCCCCGCCGCGAGCCGCGGCCGGGGCCTGGGCGCCGTCCTGCTGGCCGCCCTCGCCGACCGGATCCTGCGGCAACGGCCGCGCTGCGAACGGGTGGTGGCCGAACCCGACGTCCGCAACCGGCGCTCGGTCCGGGCCTTCGAACGCGCCGGGTTCCGCCCGGCCGGCGAGCTCGACCTGCCCGCCAAGCGCGCCGCCCTGATGATCCGCGACCGCGCCCCACTCCCCGCCTAGGACACCCCCGTGCACTCCTCGACCCCCCAGCCGCCGTACGACCTGCTCGGCGTGGGCATCGGCCCGTTCAACCTCTCGCTCGCCGCGCTCGCCGAGCCCGTCCCCGGCCTGCGGACGCTCTTCTGCGACCAGCGCCCGGAGTTCCGCTGGCACCCGGGGATGCTGGTCGACGGGGCCCGGATGCAGGTGCCGTTCCTCGCCGACCTGGTCTCCCTGGTCGACCCGACCAACCGGTGGTCCTTCCTCAACTACCTGCGCGACCAGGAACGGCTGTTCCCGTTCTACTTCGCCGAGCGCTTCCAGCTGCCGCGCCGCGAGTACGACCACTACTGCCGCTGGGCCGCCGAACGGCTCGGCACCTGCCGGTTCGGCACCGAGGTCAGCGAACTGCACTGGGAGGACGGCCTGTTCCGGGCCGAGCTGACCGACACCGCGACCGGCCGGCGCAGCCGCGTGCGCGCCCGCAACCTCGCGCTCGGCGTCGGCACCCGGCCCGTCCTGCCCGAGGCCTTCGCCGCCCTCGACGGCCACCCCGGGGCGTTCCACTCCGCCGACTACCTCGACCGGCGGGCCGCCCTCGGCGGCGCCCGGGACATCACCGTCGTCGGCAGCGGCCAGTCCGGCGCCGAGGTCTTCCTCGACCTGCTGCGCCGCCACGACGGCGACGGCGTCCGGCTGCGCTGGCTCACCCGCACCCGGGCCCTCGCACCCATGGAGTACTCCAAGCTCGGGCTGGAGCACTTCACCCCCGACTACACCCGGTACTTCCACGGCCTGCCCGAGCCCGTCCGGGACACCCTGGTCGCCGCCCAGTGGCAGCTCCACAAGGCCGCCAGCGCCGAGACCCTCGCCGAGATCCACGACCACCTCTACGAGCGGACCATCGGCCGCCCGATCGACACCGCCCCGGTCGAGATCACCCCCGGCACCGCCGTCACCGAGGCCGGGACCGGGCCCTGCGGCGGCCTCGAACTGCGCTGCCGGCACACCGACTCCGGCGCCGAGCACCTCGTGCGCACCGACGCCGTGGTGCTCGCCACCGGCTACCGGGCCGCCCGCCCGGCCGCGCTCGAACCGCTCGCCCACCTCATCGACTGGGACGCGGCCGGGCGCTACCGGGTCGACCCGGACCACCGCGTCGCCACCCGGCCCGAACTCACCGGCGGCCTCTACGTCCAGAACGCCGAACTGCACACCCACGGCGTCGGCACCCCCGACCTCGGACTCGGCGCCCACCGCGCCGCCGTCATCCTCAACGCCGTCACCGGCCGCACCGTCCACCGGCTGCCCACCCGCACCGCGTGGACCGGCTTCGCGCCGCCCGTCCCCGCCTTCCCCCACCCCCAGGAGCTGACCCGTGCCGCAACCGCCGGCCGCTGAACCGCCGCTCTACCTGCCGCCGCAGCTCACCCCCGGGCCCTGGCAGCGGGCCGGGCGCGCGCTGCTGGCCAAGATGCTCGGCGAGTTCGCCTACGAGGAACTGCTCACCCCGGTCCCCGTCCCGGACGCGGACGACGAGTACCTGCTCGGGCTGCCCGAGGCCGAGTACCGCTTCACCGCCCGCCGCGGCGCCTACGGCAGCTGGCGGGTCGACCCGGACTCCGTCCGCTGCGACCGCGAGGACGGCCTCGACCCGCTGCGCTTCCTCCCGTACGCCCGGCACACCCTCGGCCTGCGCGGCGAGACCACCGGCCACCTGATCCGTGAGCTCACCGCCACCCTCACCGCCGACGCGCACCAGCTGGCCACCGCGCTCACCGCCGCCGAACTCGCCGACCTCGACCACGCCGCGCTGGAGGGCCGCCAGGAGGGCCACCCCTGGATCGTCCCCAACAAGGGCCGGATCGGCTTCTCCGCCGCCGACGCCGCCCACTGGGCCCCCGAGGCGCGCACCCCGCGCCCGCTGCCCTGGATCGCCGTCCACCGCCGGCTCGCCCGCTACCGCGGCGTGCCCGGGCTCGAACGGCCCGAGCAGCTCTACGCCCGCGAGCTCGACGACCCCGGCGCGCTGCGCGCCGCGCTCGGCCCCGACGCCGACGACTACCTGCTGCTGCCCGTCCACCCCTGGCAGTGGGACGAGACGGTCGTCCCGCTGTTCGCGCCCTGGATCGCCTCCGGCGAGATCGTCCCGCTGCCCTCCGACGGCGACCCACGGCTGCCCCAGCAGTCCATCCGCTCCTTCTTCAACACCGCCCACCCCGAACGCTGCACCGTCAAACTGCCGCTCTCCATCCTCAACACCCTGGTCTGGCGCGGGCTGCCGGTGGAGCGCACCCTCGCCGCGCCCGCTGTCACCGCCTGGATCCACGGCCTGCGCGACGCGGACCCGTTCCTGCGCGACGAGTGCCGGGTGATCCTGCTCGGCGAGATCGCCTCCGTCACCGTCGACCACCCGCTCTACCGCGACCTGCCCGAGGCGCCCTACCAGTACAAGGAACTCCTCGGCGCGATCTGGCGCGAACCGCTCGGCCCCTTCCTGGACGGCGGCGAACGCGCCCGCACCCTCGCGTCCCTCCTGCAGACCGGCTCCGACGGCCGCGCCCTCGCCGCCGAGCTGATCGCCCGCTCCGGGCTCGCCCCCGCCGAGTGGACCCGCCGGCTGTTCGCCGCCATGCTGCCGCCGCTGCTGCACTTCCTCTACCGCTACGGGCTGGTCTTCTCCCCGCACGGCGAGAACGCCATCGTCGTCTTCGACGCGCACGACGCCCCGGCCCGGCTCGCGGTCAAGGACTTCGTCGACGACGTCAACCTGAGCGACGAGGACCTGCCCGAACTGCGCGACCTGCCCGCCGAGGTCGACGACGTCCTGCTCCGCGAGCCCCCGCAGGGCCTGTGCCAGTTCCTCCACTCCGGGCTCTTCATCGGCGTCTTCCGCTACCTCGCCCCACTCCTGGAGGCGCAGACCGGCCTGCCCGAGGCCGACTTCTGGGCCCTCCTGCGCGACGAGATCGCCCGCCACCAGGACCGCTTCCCCGAGCTGCGCGAGCGCTTCGAGCTGTTCGACCTCCTCACCCCGCGGATCGACCGGCTCTGCCTCAACCGCAACCGGCTCCTCCTCGACGGCTACCAGGACCGCCCGCACCGCCCGCACGCCGCCCGGCACGGCACGGTGCCCAACGCCCTCGTCACCCCCGGCGCGGATCTTCCGGGGCGACGCGACCGGATTGTCACCCCCGCGCCGTAGGGTGGGAGGGTCATGACGAACGACTCCCAAACCCAGCTCCCCGGCGAGGACGCACCCGCCCCGGCCGAGACCGGGGAAGCCGTCGCGGTCCCCCGCTCGCGCATCCCCGAGCTGCTCCACGCCGCCGTCGAGTCCGTCGGCGGCGTGGAACGCCCCGGTCAGGTGAAGATGGCCGAGGCCGTCGCCGACGCGGTCGACAACGCCGAGCACCTGCTCGTCCAGGCCGGCACCGGCACCGGCAAGTCCCTCGCGTACCTGGTGCCGGCCCTCGCGCACGGGGACCGCGTCGTGGTCGCCACCGCCACCCTGGCGCTCCAACGCCAGCTGGTCGAACGCGACTTGCCGCGCACGGTCGACGCGCTGCACCCGGTGCTGCGCCGCCGGCCGCTGTTCGCGATGCTCAAGGGCCGCTCCAACTACCTGTGCCTGCACCGGGCCAACGAGGGCACCCCGAGCGACGAGGGCGAGGGCCTGTTCGACGCCGCCGAGGCGCTCGGCGGGCCGGCCAGCAAGCTCGGGCAGGAGGTGCTGCGGCTGCGCGAGTGGGCGGACGAGACCGAGACCGGCGACCGCGACGACATGAGCCCCGGCGTGTCCGACCGGGCCTGGTCCCAGCTGTCGGTCACGTCCAAGGAGTGCCTGGGCGCGACGCGTTGCGCGTACGGGCAGGAGTGCTTCGCGGAGAAGGCCAGGGAGCGGGCCAAGCTCGCGGACGTCGTCGTCACCAACCACGCGATGCTCGCGATCGACGCGATCGAGGGCGCGCCGGTGCTGCCCGAGCACGGGCTGCTGATCGTCGACGAGGCGCACGAACTGGTCAACCGGGTCACCGGCGCGGCCACCGCCGAGCTGACCGTCGGCGCCGTCAACCGGGCGGTCAAGCGGGCCGCGCGGCTCGCCAACGAGAAGGCCGTCGACGCGCTCCAGGCCGCGGCCGAGAACTACCACGGCCTGATGGAGACCGCCCAGCCCGGCCGGGTCGAGGAACTGCCCGAGTACCTGGCGTACGCCGTCACGGCCATCCGGGACTCCGCCCGGCAGGTGATCACCTCGCTCGGCGAGACCAGGGACAAGGGGCTCACCGACGAGGACGCGGTCCGCAAGCAGGCCATGGCCTCGGTGGAGACGGTCCACGAGACCGCCGAGCGGCTGCTGGAGGACTCCGAGTACGACGTGGTCTGGATCGAGCGCAACGACCGCTTCGGGATGGGCACGGCCTCGCTGCGGGTCGCGCCGCTGAGCGTCTCCGGGCTGCTGCGCGAGGGCCTCTACAAGGAGCGCTCGGTCGTCCTGACCTCGGCCACGCTCAAGCTCGGCGGGGACTTCAACGGCGTGGCCGGCTCGGTCGGCCTGCCCTCGGAGGCCCGGCTGCCGGACGAGCGCACGCCCGGGGACAACCCGGACGCCGGCGCCGGCTTCGGCGAGGACGCGGTGCCGCACTGGCGCGGCATCGACGTCGGTTCGCCGTTCAAGTACCCCAAGCAGGGCATCCTGTACGTCGCCAAGCACCTCTCCGAGCCCGGCCGCGACCCCGAACGGCCGGACATGCTCGACGAGTTGGCGGAGCTGATCGGCGCGGCCGGCGGCCGGACGCTGGGCCTCTTCTCCTCGATGCGCGGCGCGCAGGCCGCCGCCGAGGCGATGCGCGAGCGGCTGGACAACCGGATCCTGCTCCAGGGCGAGGACACCCTGGGCGAGTTGATCCGCGAGTTCGCCTCGGACGCGACCACCTGCCTGTTCGGCACGCTCTCGCTCTGGCAGGGCGTCGACGTGCCCGGCTCGGCCTGCCAGCTGGTGGTGATGGACCGCATCCCGTTCCCCCGGCCGGACGACCCGTTGATGAGCGCCCGCCAGAAGGACGTCGAACAGCGCGGCGGGAACGGCTTCATGGCGGTCGCGGCGACGCACGCGGCGCTGCTGATGGCGCAGGGCGCGGGCCGGCTGGTCCGCGCGGCCGACGACCGCGGCATCGTGGCGGTGCTCGACCCGCGGGTGGCGACCAAGCGCTACGGGGGCTTCTTCCGCTCCTCGATGCCGGAGTTCTGGTACACGACGGACCGCAACCAGGTGCGCCGCTCGCTGGCGGCGATCGACGCCTCGGCGGCGCCGGTCAGGCCGGTGGTGAAGCGCGGCTCGTAGACCGCTCGCGGGCCCCTTGCAGGATTCGGGGAACGCCGGAGGGGCTCCCCGCGCGAACGCGGTGGAGCCCCTTCCCGGTGCGTGCGGGCGGACCCGCTCAGAGGCGGCGCAGGACCGCCACCACCTTGCCCAGGATGGTCGCGTTGTCGCCGTTGATCGGCTCGTAGGCGGGGTTGTGCGGCATCAGCCAGATCCGGCCGTCCTCGCGCTTGAGCCGCTTGACGGTGGCCTCGCCGTCGATCATCGCGGCCACGATGTCGCCGTTCTCGGCGACCGGCTGGCGGCGCACGGTGACCCAGTCGCCGTCGCAGATGGCCGCCTCGATCATCGAGTCGCCGCGCACGGTGAGCGCGAACAGCTCGCCCTCGCCGACCAGTTGGCGCGGCAGCGGGAAGACGTCCTCGACCGTCTGCTCGGCCAGGATCGGACCGCCGGCGGCGATCCGGCCGACCAGCGGGACGTACGAGGTGGACGGCCGGCCGGCCGTCTCGGCGGTGTTCGGGCGGGCCACCTCGACGCCGCGGACCTCGTAGGCGCGCGGGCGGTGCGGGTCCCGGCGCAGGAAGCCCTTGCGCTCCAGGGCCATCAGCTGGTGGGCGACCGAGGAGGTGCTGGACAGGCCGACGGCCTGGCCGATCTCGCGCATGGACGGCGGGTAGCCCCGGCGCTGGACGGAATCCCGGATGACCTCGATGACGCGGCGCTGGCGCTCGGTGAGCCCGGCCTCGTCGGTGCGGATCCCGGGGGGGCGGCCGGGCATCGCCCGCGCGGGCGCGGGGTGGGCCTCGTCCAGGACGGGGGAGTGTTCGATCGGCTGATCGGGGACGCGGCTCGCGCTGGAAACGGCCGGGCCGGAGAGGCGGTGGTCTTCGCTACGGTCCATGCTGACGTCCACACTCTGCTGATTCGTGGTGCGCTGCCCCACCTTGAACTGGGAGTGTTCCTGCACCGGGATGGTGTTGCTTTCGATGGTGTTCACGGCGGCCCCTCTCGACGGCTGTCCTCTCCCTTTTCCAGCCCAACGCACCCCGTATCGAAAGGTTGCGCCAAACACACGTTCGAGTGAATTATTCGAGAGTTGGCTGACTCGATCAAGGCTTTGTTGTACATCGATCGAATGTTCGACAAGAACTCGACTTCCGCAGTCTAATCGGCGTCGACACGCCAGGGGTGTCACTTCCCCCCGAGGCCTACATCTAGTGGCTACAGTCCTCTCCGTGCCCAGTGGTAGTGGTCACGGCGCATGATCAGCTTGCCGAGGCCCGGGGCACATCGCATAGACTCGACCCAGTCCGCACGTCCTGCCAGGGAGGGATCCTTCAGGTGCACTGCCCCTTCTGCCGGCACTCCGACAGCCGCGTCGTCGACAGCCGGACCACCGAGGACGGCAGCTCGATCCGCCGTCGCCGGCAGTGCCCGGACTGCGGCCGCCGCTTCACCACCGTGGAGACGGCCGCGCTGATGGTCATCAAGCGCAGTGGGGTCACCGAGCCGTTCTCCCGGGAGAAGGTCATCTCCGGTGTCCGCAAGGCCTGCCAGGGCCGCCCGGTCACCGAGGACGCCCTCGCCCTGCTCGGCCAGCGGGTCGAGGAGTGCGTGCGCGCCACCGGCAACGCCGAGCTGACCACCCACGACGTCGGGCTGGCCATACTCGGCCCGCTCAAGGAACTCGACGTGGTCGCCTACCTGCGCTTCGCCAGCGTGTACCAGGCGTACGACGGACTGGAAGACTTCGAGGCCGCCATCGCGGAGATCCGCGCCGGACGGCCCGCCGAGGCGGAGGGCGCCTGCGTGCCCGTTGCCGCCGCCGCGCCCTAGGAGGCGCCCCCACCCGGCCCCACGGGGCCGGGCCGTGCCACGACGGCCCTCCGGGGCCCACGCGTGCCCGGAATCCGGGCACAGAACATCACAAACCGTGCGCAAGCGGGCGAGGCTCTCGCCTGCCCGCACACCGGAAGAACGAACCAGCGGTGCCCGGACTTTTCGGGGCACCACGGGCGTTTGCCCAGGAGTCGGGCGTTTGCCCAGGAGGAGGAGCGAGAAGTGACAGACACCACGAGCGGTTCCGCACGCGGGTCGAAGTCCGACAAGGCCGCGGCGAAGGGTGCCGGCAAGGCGCCCAAGGGCGGTCTCCGGATGGAGCGCATCTACACCACCCCTGGCGTCCACCCGTACGACGAGGTCCGCTGGGAGCGGCGCGACGTCGTCATGACCAACTGGCGCGACGGGTCGGTCAACTTCGAGCAGCGCGGCGTCGAGTTCCCCGACTTCTGGTCGGTCAACGCGGTCAACATCGTCACGTCCAAGTACTTCCGCGGCGCCGTCGGCACCCCGCAGCGCGAGTGGAGCCTCAAGCAGATCATCGACCGCGTGGTGCTCACCTACCGCGCCGCCGGCGAGAAGCACGGCTACTTCGCCGCCAAGGACGACGCCGAGATCTTCGAGCACGAGCTGACCCACGCCCTCCTCCACCAGGTGTTCAGCTTCAACTCGCCGGTCTGGTTCAACGTCGGCACCAAGCAGCCCCAGCAGGTCAGCGCCTGCTTCATCCTGGCCGTCGACGACTCCATGGAGTCGATCCTCGACTGGTACAAGGAAGAGGGCATGATCTTCAAGGGCGGCTCCGGCGCCGGCCTCAACCTCTCCCGCATCCGCTCCTCCAAGGAGCTCCTCACCTCCGGCGGCAACGCCTCCGGCCCGGTCTCCTTCATGCGCGGTGCCGACGCCTCCGCCGGCACCATCAAGTCCGGCGGCGCCACCCGCCGGGCCGCCAAGATGGTCGTGCTCGACGTCGACCACCCGGACGTCGAGGCCTTCATCGAGACCAAGGTGAAGGAGGAGGAGAAGATCCGCGCCCTGCGCGACGCGGGCTTCGACATGGACCTCGGCGGCGACGACATCGCCTCCGTCCAGTACCAGAACGCCAACAACTCGGTCCGCGTCTCCGACGAATTCATGACCGCCGTCGAGAACGGCACCGAATTCGGCCTGCGCGCGCGCCTCACCGGCGAGGTCATCGAGACCGTCGACGCGAAGAAGCTGTTCCGCAAGATGGCCGAGGCCGCCTGGGCCTGCGCCGACCCCGGCATCCAGTACGACTCCGTCATCAACCACTGGCACACCTGCCCGGAGTCCGGCCGCATCAACGCGTCCAACCCCTGCTCCGAGTACATGCACCTGGACAACTCCAGCTGCAACCTCGCCTCGCTCAACCTGATGAAGTTCCTGCGCGACGACACTGCGTCCAACGGTGGGCAGGGGTTCGACGCCGTCACCTTCGCCAAGGTCGTCGAGCTGGTCATCACCGCGATGGACATCTCCATCTGCTTCGCCGACTTCCCGACCGAGAAGATCGGCGAGACCACCCGCGCCTACCGCCAGCTCGGCATCGGCTACGCCAACCTCGGCGCCCTGCTGATGGCCACCGGCCACGCCTACGACAGCGAGGGCGGCCGCGCCCTGGCCGGCGCCATCACCTCGCTGATGACCGGCACCGCCTACCGTCGCGGCGCCGAGCTCGCCGGCGTCGTCGGCCCGTACGACGGCTACGCCCGCAACGCCGCCCCGCACCAGCGGGTCATGAAGCAGCACGCGGACGCCTCGCTGGACGCCGTCTCCCTCGACGACCTGGACGCCCCGGTCTGGCTCGCGGCCAACAAGACCTGGCAGGACGTGCTGCGCCTCGGCGCGCAGAACGGCTTCCGCAACGCCCAGGCCTCGGTCCTCGCCCCGACCGGCACCATCGGCCTGATGATGGACTGCGACACCACCGGCGTCGAGCCCGACCTCGCCCTGGTCAAGTTCAAGAAGCTCGTCGGCGGCGGCTCGATGCAGATCGTCAACGGCACCGTCCCGCGCGCCCTCAAGCGCCTCGGCTACCAGGACGAGCAGATCGAGGCGGTCGTCGCCCACATCGGCGAGCACGGCAACGTCGTCGACGCGCCGGGCCTCAAGGCCGAGCACTACGAGGTGTTCGACTGCGCGATGGGCGAGCGCGTCATCTCGGCCATGGGCCACGTGCGGATGATGGCCGCGATCCAGCCGTGGATCTCCGGCGCCATCTCCAAGACCGTGAACATGCCCGAGAGCGCCACCGTCGAGGAGATCGAGGAGATCTACTTCGAGGCGTGGAAGATGGGCGTCAAGGCGCTCGCCATCTACCGCGACAACTGCAAGGTCGGCCAGCCGCTCTCGGCCAAGAAGAAGGACTCCGAGACCAAGGCCGAGGAGGCCCAGGCCCCCGCCGCGGTCGAGAAGGTCGTCGAGTACCGCCCGGTCCGCAAGCGCCTGCCCAAGGGCCGCCCGGGCATCACCACCTCCTTCACGGTCGGTGGCGCCGAGGGCTACATGACGGCCAACTCCTACCCGGACGACGGCCTCGGCGAGGTCTTCCTGAAGATGTCCAAGCAGGGCTCGACCCTCGCGGGCATGATGGACGCCTTCTCCATCGCCGTCTCGGTCGGCCTCCAGTACGGCGTGCCGCTGGAGACCTACGTCTCGAAGTTCACCAACATGCGCTTCGAGCCGGCCGGCCTGACCGACGACCCGGACGTGCGGATGGCGCAGTCGATCGTCGACTACATCTTCCGCCGCCTGGCGCTGGACTTCCTGCCCTTCGAGACCCGCTCGGCGCTCGGCATCCACTCCGTCGAGGAGCGCCAGCGCCACCTGGAGACGGGTTCGTACGAGCCGCTGGAGGCCGAGGAGCTCGACACCGAGTCCCTCGCCCAGTCCGCCCCGGTGGCCCCGGTGGCCGCCAAGCCCGCCCCGGCCCCGGTCGCGCCGGCGCCCAAGGCCCCGGCGAAGCAGGCCCACAACTCCACGGAGCTGATGGAGATCCAGCTCGGCCTCAACGCCGACGCCCCGCTGTGCTTCTCCTGCGGCACCAAGATGCGCCGCGCCGGCAGCTGCTACCTCTGCGAGGGCTGCGGCTCCACCAGCGGCTGCAGCTGATCACGCCCGACCCCGGTGTCACCTCGCCTGAGGTGAGCCACTGAAGCGGGGCGAGGACTTCACGGTCCTCGCCCCGCTTTTTCATGCCCGTCCGCATGAATGTCCGCCCGTATCGGTGTGTCCCTCCGCCTCGGGACGCCGATGTCACGGATGGGGCCGGTGGACTGTCGGTAGGGGGTGAAGGCTTTCGGAGAGGAGCGGGTGAGTCATGACGGTGCTGGTGACCGGGGCGACGGGGACGTTGGGGCGGGAGGTGGTGCGGCTGCTGGTCGCGCGTGGGGTGGCGGTGCGCGGGTTGAGCCGGCGGGTCCGGGGCGGCGGGGCGGACGGGGTCGAGTGGGTGGCCGGCGACCTGGTGACGGGGGACGGGGTCGCTGCGGCGGTGGCCGGGGTGGAGACGGTGATCGACTGCGCGACCTCCCAGGGCAAGAAGGACCTGGACGCCGTGCGGCACCTGGTCGCGGCGGCCGAACGAGCCGGGGTGCGGCACCTCGTGTACGTGTCGATCGTCGGCGTCGACCGGGTGCCGATCCCGTACTACCGGACGAAGTACGCGTGCGAGCGGGTCGTGCGGGAGTCCCGGCTGGGCTGGACGGTGCTGCGGGCGACGCAGTTCCACGACCTGCTGCTGAGGTTCTTCGGCGCCTCGGCGAAGCTGCCGGTGTTCCCGGTGCTCACCGGGGTGCGGTGCCAGCCGGTGGACGTCCGGGAGGCCGCCGCGCACGTCGTGGAGCTGGTGGGGGAGGGGCCGTCCGGCTACGCGCCCGAGGTCGGCGGCCCGCAGGCGCGGACGTACCGGGACCTGGCCGAGGCCTACCTCCGCGCCACCGGCCGCCGCCAGCTGCTGCTCCCCCTGAGCCTCCCGGGCTCGGCCGTCCGCGAGCTGCGGGCGGGCGGCCTCCTCGCCCCGGAGCGCGCGGTGGGCCGGGGCACCTTCGAGGAGACCCTGGCGGAGCGCTTCGGCCATCGCTGATGTCAACCAGGGTTGACACATGCGCCCGCGTCAACCAAAGTTGACACCATGAGCGAGAGCGGAGAGCTCGCGGCAGCCGCGAGCAGCCGGGACCCCGCCGTGGGGCTCCGGTCGGTCCGGGCCCTGCGCGACCTGGCGGACCGCCTGGAGAAGCTCCAGGTGGGCAACGCCCGTGCGCAGGGCTGGTCCTGGCAGGACATCGCGGTCTGCCTCGGGGTGACCCGGCAGGCCGTGCACAAGAAGTACGCCCGGCGGGGGGCCGGCCCGGAGCAGGACGGAGACTGAGCGATGTTCGAGCGATTCACCGACGGGGCGCGGAGCGTGGTGTTCGTGGCCCAGGACGAGGCCCGGCTGCTGCGGCAGGCCGGTGTCGGCACGGAGCACCTGCTGCTGGGGATCCTGGCGCAGGAGGCGGACCCCGGGGCCGCGGTCCTGATCGCCGCCGGCCTGGACCGGGAGACGGCGCGGCAGGCGGTGGCCCGGCTGATCGGGCCGCGCGACGACGCCGAGGCGCTGGCCTCGATCGGGGTGGACCTGGACGCCGTCCGGTCGGCCGTGGAGGCGGCTTTCGGCGAGGGGGCGCTGGACGCGCCGGCCGAGGAGGGGCCGAAGCGGCGCGGCTGGTTCAGGCAGGCGGACGCGAAACCGGCCCGCAGTCGGTTCGGCTCCGGGGCGAAGAAGGCACTGGAGCTGTCGCTGCGGGAGTCGCTGCGGCTGAAGTCCGGTCAGATCGCGGTGGGGCACCTGCTGCTCGGGGTGATCCGGGAGGGGGACGGGCTCGGGGCGCGGGTGATCGTCGATCACGGGCTGGACCTGGGGGCCGTCCGGCAGGCGGTGGAGGCGAAGCTGGCCTGAGGGCGGGTGCGGTTCGGTCGGGCGCCCGCTCGGCGCCTGCTTTCGGCTCGGTCGGGCATGCGGTGGGCGTGCCGTGGGCATCCGTCGGACGTCGCGAATCGGTGTAGGCGACGTGAATGAACGAGATTGACCGTCAACTGGCTGCTTGAGGGCAATGTCTGAATCGATATGATCGGCCGAAAGCGTGAATCGATCAGCCGCCCGGAGACGTTTCGCGACGCCGCCGGGCGGCCTCGTATGCGCTCGAACCACCGTCGGTGCCACTAGTGCCACCAGTGTCGCCGATCCGCCGCCCGAGCCGCCGCCGTTGTCGAGGACCGCACTGATGAGAGAAGCCACCAGCTCCGACGGCGGCCCGCGCCGACCGCCCGCGCCACGGACCGTCGTGCTGACCGCCGCGGCCGTCCTGCTCGCCCTGGTCGCTGCGCCGGTCGGGATCGGCCGGGCGCTGAGCGCCCACCAGCCGCTGACCGCGCTCGCTGTGGGGGCCGTCAGCGTCCTGTGGCTGATCGCCGTCGGCGTGGCCGCGAGCGGGACCGAGCGCTCCCGGCGGCTGGCCGAGGACCTCGCCGTCCAGCACCAGGAGACGACCGCCGCCCTCGTCCTCGCCGGCTCCGCCCGGCAGGCCGAGACCGCCGCGCACGACGACGCGGCCTCCGCCCGCGCCGAGCGGGACGCCGCCCGGGCCGAGCAGGCCCGGATCGCGGCGGACGTCGTCGCCGCGCACGCCGAGCTGGCCCGGCTGGGTGCCGAGCTCGACGAGGCGCGGGCGCGGACCGAGGAGGCCCGGGCCGCGGCCGAGGCCGAGCGCGCGGACCTCGACCGGCTCGCCGACGGCGTCCTGCCCGAGGTCGTGAAGAAGCTCCGGAACGGCGCGTCCGTCGACAGCGCGCTGACCGCCCACCGTGCGCACCCCCAGCACGCGCTGCTGCGCGTCGTCGCGGAGGAGGTCGGCCGGGGCGAACGGCTGCGGGCCGCCGCGCTCGCGGTGTGCGCGACGGCCGCCGGGCGCGTCCAGGCGCTGGCCACGAGCATGCACGCGGAGCTGCGCGAGATGCAGCACCGGCACGACGAGGAGGTCCTCGGCGACCTCCTGCGACTGGACCACTCGACCGCCCAGGCCGGCCGCATGGCCGACAGCATCGCGGTGCTCACCGGTGCGCGCTCGGGCCGCCGCTGGGCCAAGCCGATCGCGGTGGAGTCGGTGCTGCGCGGTGCGCTCGGCCGGATCGGCGCCTACCAGCGGGTGCGGCTGCACAACGCCAGCACCGCGGCCGTCGCCGGGTACGCGGCCGAGGGCGTGATGCACGCGCTGGCCGAACTCCTCGACAACGCCACCAACTTCTCCGCCCCGCCGGCCGAGGTGCACGTCTACGTCGAGGAGGTGTCGGCCGGGCTGGCGATCACCGTCGAGGACAGCGGTCTCGGCCTGAGCGACAGCTGGCTGCGCCGGGCCGAACGGGCCGTCTCCGCCGAGCCGTTGGACCTCGCCACGCTCTCCGCCGGTACCCGGCTGGGCCTCGCGGTGGTCGGCGTGCTGGCCCGCAAGCACGGCCTGCAGATCTCGTTCCGGCCGTCGGCGCGCGGCGGTACGGGCGTGGTGGTGCTGGTCCCGCAGCAGCTGCTCACGCACGGCGCTCCGGCGCCCGCCCCGGTCCAGCCGCCGGTCGCTGAGACGGTGCGCCCCGCGCTCACCCCAGCGCGCCCGGCGCCCGCTCCGCTGCCGCCCGTGCCCACCGCCCCGGTGGTCCCCACTCCGGCCGCACCGGCCCCGCTGCCGCTCACGCCCACCCCGATCACCGACAGCGGCCTGCCGCAGCGCCGCCGCGGCCAGACCCTCGCCGCCACCGCCCCCGCGGCGGCGGCCCCGTCCGCGAAACCCGTCCGCGCGGACGCCTCGACGGCCGCCGCCCGGTTCGGCGCCTTCCGCCGGGCCGCCCAGCGCGCCGCGGAGGACACCGCGACCATGGACGCCCCGATCCTGGCCACCGCGACCACGGACACCCCGACCACGGACACCGACACCACGCCCGACCCTTCCCCCGTCACCGAGAAGGACTCCTGATGAGCAGCGCGACCGACCGTGACCTCGACTGGCTGTTGGAAAACCTGCTGAGCGTCACCCCCGGCGCCCGGCACGCCCTGGTGCTCTCCGCCGACGGCCTCAAGCTCTGCCACACCTCCGGCCTCGACGCCGACCGGGCCGACCAGCTGGCCGCGATCGCCTCCGGCCTGCAGAGCCTGGCGCACGGCGCCTCGATCGAGTTCGGCGACGGCACCGGCGGCGTCCGGCAGTCGATGACCGAGTTCCACGGCGGCATCCTGTGCATCGTGGCGGCCGGCGAGGGCGCGCACCTGGCCGTCGTCACGGACGACGAGGCGGACGTGGGCGTGGTCGGCCACAACATGCACGGCCTGATCGAGCAGATCGGCGTCCACCTGAGCGCGCCGGCCAGGTCGGTGGAGGAGACCGGGACGCACGAGAGCGCCCGGGCATGAACGCCGGGCCGGTCCTGCCGGGTCGGGACGACGACCCGGACCGCCTCTACACGATCACCCGGGGCCGCAGCCGCTCCCCGGAGAACGCCTTCGACCTGGTCACGCTGATCGTCGCCGAGCGGGAGCCGGCGCCGGGCATGCAGTCGGAGCACGCGCGCATCCTGCGGATGTGCGAGGCCCCGACCGCCGTCGTGGAGGTCGCGGCGGAGCTGGCGCTGCCGGTCTCGGTGGTGAAGATCCTGCTCGGTGACCTGCTGGAGTCCGGGGCCGTCACCGCCCGGCACCCCCGGTTCGCGCCGAACAAGGCGCGGCTGCCCGATCTCGACACGCTGAAGCAGGTGCTGCATGGCCTCCAACGGCTCTGACCCCTCCACGACGGCGGCTCCGGCGGTTTCGACGGCTTCGACGGAGGCCCCGGCGACGGCCCCGGTCACCGGCCGCACCCCGCTGCGCGCGACCGCCGACAACGCGCTGAAGATCGTCGTGGTCGGCGGCTTCGGCGTCGGCAAGACGACGCTGGTCGGCTCGGTCAGCGAGATCCGTCCGCTGAACACCGAGGAGGTCATGACGCGGGCGGGCGAGGGCATCGACCCGGCCGGCGCGTGGGGCAAGCGCTCCACGACGGTCGCCTTCGACTTCGGCCGGATCACGCTCTCCGAGAGCCAGGTGCTCTACCTGTTCGGCGCGCCGGGGCAGGAACGTTTCTGGTTCCTGTGGGACCGCCTGTTCAGCGGCGCGCTCGGCGCGGTCGTCCTGGTGGACACCCGGCGCCTGGAGGAGTCCTGGTACGCCATCGACCGGCTGGAGCACCACGGCACCCCGTTCATCGTGGCCCGCAACAACTTCGGCGAGCCGGCCCACACCCTGGAGCAGGTCCGCGAGGCGCTCGACCTGCCCCCGGAAGTACCGCTGGTGGACTGCGACGCCCGGGACCGGGAGTCCGGCAAGCGGGTGCTGATCGAGCTGGTCGGCCACCTGGCCGCGCTCGTGGAGGCCGAGGCCGGGCTCCCCGTGCAGCCGGCCGCCTCCCGCCACGCCGAATCCCCCGCGCAGCAGTACGAGGCGCACCAGTACGAGGAGAGCACCCCGTGACCGAGCCCGCCGTCACCCCGCCCCCGGGCTGCCCCGCGCACGCCGGCGCCACGCCGCTGTACGGGCCGCGCTTCCAAACCGACCCGGCCCAGCTCTACCGCGAGCTGCGCGCCCAGCACGGCCCGGTGGCCCCGGTCGAACTGGCCGGCGGCGTCCCCGCCTGGCTGGTCATCGGCTACCGCGAGCTCCAACTGGTGACCGGGCAGCCCCAGTTGTTCGGCCGCGACTCCAGCCGCTGGCACGCCTGGGACACCCTGCCCGCCGACTGGCCGCTGAAGCCGATGATGGCGCCGGTGCCGTCGATCCTCTACGCCGAGGGCGAGGAGCACGTGCGCCGCTCCCGGGCGGTCACCGACGCGCTGGCCGCGGTCGACCCGTACGAGCTGCGCAAGCACGCCGAGGAGATCGCCGACCGGCTGATCGACGACTTCGCGGGCCGCGGCGAGGCGGACCTGGTCGCCGAGTACGCGCACCGGATGCCGCTGCTGGTGCTGTGCCGGGTGCTCGGCCTGGACGAGGAGCAGGCTCCGGAGCTGATCACGGCGCTGCTGACCATGCTGGACGGCGGCCCGGACGCCCCGGCCGGCGCGCAGCGGCTGCTGGAGCTGATGCTCGCCCTGGTGCGGGAGAAGTCCGAGCACCCGGGTGCCGACGTCGCCTCGCGCATGCTGGAGCACCCGGCCGGACTGACGGAGGACGAGGTGATGCGCGACCTGCGGGTGCTGCTGATCGCCGGCCACCAGCCGTCCTCCTACTGGATCTCCAACGCGCTGCGCCTGATGCTCACCGACGAGCGGTTCGCGGCCTCGCTCGCGGGCGGCCGGCGCAGCATCAGCCAGGCCCTCAACGAGGCGCTCTGGGAGGACACCCCGACGCAGATCTTCGCCGGCCGGTGGGCCGTGCGGGACACCCACCTCGGCGGCCAGCGGATCGCCGAGGGGGACATGCTCCTGCTGGGCTTCGCCGGGGCGAATTCCGACCCGTCGGTGCGCCGGCCGGACGGCCGGCCCGCCGAGGGCAACCGGGCGCACATGAGCTACTCGTACGGCGAGCACGGCTGCCCGTTCCCCGCGCAGGAGGCGGCCGAGGTCATCGCCACGACGGCGATCGAGGTGCTGCTGGACCGGCTGCCGGACCTGCGGCTCGCGGTGGCCGAGCACGCGCTGGTGTGGCGGCCGTCGGCGTGGGTGCGGGGGCTGGTGGCGCTGCCGGTCTCGTTCACCCCGGGGCACGCGGCCTGACCGGTCTGTCCTCGGGCTTTCCACGCTCGAACCGCTCGAACCGCTCGAACCGCTCGAACCGTTCGAAGTTCCGTCCTCTCGTCAGCCCCGAAGCCCCTTAGTCCGAAGGAGAGTTGCCGATGTCCGTGGCCCCGGCCCCGTTCGTCCTCGACCCGCTGGCCCGCGACAGCGCCGCCGAGGGCGCCCTGCTGCGCGCCGCCGGTCCGGCGGTGCCGGTCGAGCTGCCCGGCGGGGTCGCCGCGTGGGCGGTGACCCGGCACGCCGCGGCGCGCGACCTGCTGACCGATTCCCGGCTGGTGAAGGACGCCGCGCACTGGGCCGCCTTCCAGCGCGGGGAGGTCCCGAAGACCTGGCCGCTGATCGGCCTCGCGGTGCCCGGTCCGAGCATGGTGACCACGGACGGCGCCGAGCACCGCCGGCTGCGGGCGCTGGTGGCGCAGGCGTTCACCCCGCGCCGGGTGGAGCTGATGCGCCCGCGCGTCGAGGAGATCACGCACCGGCTGCTGGACGCGCTGGCCGCGGGCGGGCCGGAGGTGGACCTGAAGTCGGCGTTCGCGTTCCCGCTGCCGATGACGGTGATCTGCTCGCTGCTGGGCGTGCCGGAGTCGGACCACGGCGTGCTGCGCGACCTGTACGAGCGGTTCTTCGGCATCAAGCCGGACCCGGCGGGCATCCAGGCGACCATCGCCGGGCTGAACGCCTTCGTCAACGACCTGGTGGCGCAGCGCCGTTCGGCCCCCGGTGACGACCTGGCGAGCGTGTTGCTGGCGGCGGACACCGAGGGCGGCGCGCTGACCGACGCGGAGGCGGCGGCGACCCTGCGGGTGATCATCGCGGCCGGTCACGAGACCACGGTGAACCTGATCGGCAACGCCGTCCGGGCGCTGCTGGCCCACCCGGAGCAGCTGGAGCTGGTGCGGTCGGGGCGGGTGCCGTGGGACGCGGTGGTGGAGGAGTCGCTCCGCTGGACGCCGCCGACCAGCAACTTCCTGTTCCGCTTCGCCGCCGAGGACATCCCGGTCGGCGACACGGTGATCCCGGCGGGCGAGCCGGTGCTGATCTCGTACAACGCGATCGGCCGGGACCCGGCGCAGCACGGCATCACGGCGGAGGTGTTCGACGTCACCCGGGACGCGTCCCGGCACCTGTCCTTCGGCCACGGTCCGCACGTCTGCCCGGGGTCGCCGCTGGCCAGGCTGGAGGCGGGGGTCGCGCTGCCGGCGCTGTTCGAGCGGTTCCCGGGGCTGTCGCTCGGGGTGCCGGACGGGGAGCTGCGGCCGAGCCCGTCGCTGGTGGTCAACAGCCTGCTGGAGCTGCCGGTCCGGCTCTTCTGACGGACGGCCGTCCGGCGGCCCCGTCCTCTTTCGGGGCGGGGCCGCCGGCGTGTCCTGGCGGGGCGGGAGCCCGTGGGGAGACGGGCGGCGGCTTGTCGGGACGCGGTCGGGTCACGACCGGGACACCGCGCGATGAAGGTCGATCGCGGACCTTGGCGGCGACCGGCGGCTGGGTTAACGTCGTCGGATCGGCCGCACGTCCAATCCGACGATCCGATCAGCCGACTATCTCCGGTACAGCGCAATGTCGTTCGGTCCACAGCCGGCAGCACGCCCTGGCGAGGAGAACCACATTGACCCTCAACCCGACCGCACCGTCCCCGAGTTCCCGCCGCCGTCTGGTCGCCGCGCCCGCGCTGCTCGCGGCGCTGGCGCTGACCGCCGCCTGCTCCAACAGCTCCGGCGGTTCGGGCGACGGCGGGGGAGCGGCCCAGTCGCTGTCCGGCGACTGCGCCAAGTACCAGCCGTACGCCGGGCATTCGGGCACCACGGTGACGATGTTCGCCTCGATCCTCAGCCCGGAGTCGGACAACCTGGAGAAGTCCTGGGCGGAGTTCTCCAAGTGCACCGGGATCAGGATCAGTTACGAGGGGTCGAACGACTTCGAGTCCCAGCTGCCGGTCCGCGTGGCCGGCGGGAACGCCCCGGACTTCGCGATCATCCCGCAGCCCGGCCTGCTGGCGCAGATGGTGAAGAGCGGCAAGGTGGTGAAGCCGCCCGCCCAGACGGTCACCAACCAGGACCGGTGGAGCCCGGTCTGGCGGACCTACGGCTCGGTCAACGGCACGTTCTACGCGGCCCCGATGAGCGCCAACATGAAGTCGCTGGTCTGGTACTCGCCGAAGGCCTTCAAGGCGGCCGGCTACGAGGTGCCGAAGACCTGGGCCGACCTGATGGCGCTCAGCGACAGGATCGCCAAGGCGGGCGGCGGCAAGCCGTGGTGCGGCGGCATCGCCTCCGGCATGGCCACCGGCTGGCCGGCCACCGACTGGCTGGAGGAGGTGGTGCTGGGCACGTACGGCGGTGACGTGTACGACCAGTGGGTGGGCCACCAGGTGAAGTTCTCCGACGAGAAGATCACCACTGCCATGAAGACGGTCGCCGGCTGGATGCAGAACCCGGCCTGGGTCAACGGCGGCTTCGGCGACGTGAAGTCGATCGCCACGACGACGTTCCAGGACGCGGGCACGCCGATCCTGAGCGGCAAGTGCTTCATGCTCCAGCAGGCGTCCTTCTACAAGGCGCAGTGGCCCAAGGACACGAAGATCGCTCCGGACGGCGACGTGTTCGCCTTTCACCTGCCCGCGGTGAACCCCGGCGTCCCCAGCCCGGTCGAGGGCGGCGGCGAGTTCCTGACCGCGTTCTCGAACCGGCCCGAGGCGCAGGCGGTGCAGAACTACCTGTCCAGCTCGGACTGGGCGAGCAGCCGGGTGAGGACGGCCACCGGCTGGGTCTCGGCCAACCAGGGCGTCGACAAGAGCCTGTACACCGACCCGGTCGACCGGTTGTCGGCGGACGCGCTGACCGACCCGGGCGCGACCTTCCGCTTCGACGCCTCCGACATGATGCCGGCCGCGATCGGCTCCGGACAGGAGTGGAAGTCGCTGACCTCCTGGTTCGCCGAGGGCCAGACGATCCAGAAGGTCGCGGGCGACATCGACGCCGCCTGGCCGCAGTAGCCCGCGGCCGGGCACGCCTCGCGGCGCCGCGACGGCGGGCGCCGCTCCGGGGCCCCAGGCCCGGCGCCGTCACGGGACCACCTGTCGAGGGCGGGGGGGGGGCCCCCCCCCCCAACCCCACCCCCCCCAGAACCCCGCCCCAGATTGTTAGCAAGCACCGGTACAAAACACTGACACCCCCCCCCCCCCCGCGCGAGGGCG
>NZ_JBHVPD010000011.1:0-70016 GCF_042887525.1 Kitasatospora sp. NPDC057936 | reverse complement strand
TCGGGGCGCCGCCCCGGCGGGCGCCGCCCCGGGGCCCCCGCCCCGGCGCCGTCCCGGCACCACCTGCCGAGGGCGGTGCGGGGCCACCCACCCGCACCGCCCGCCCCCTTCCCACCGGCACCAGGAGGGACGCACAGCCATGTCCGTACCCGGTACCCCGCCCCCGCCCGCCGCGCTCGCCGGCGGCGCGTGGGGCGACGCGGCGATCAAGTTCGGCAACACCTTCGGCGCGATCGCGGGCTTCCTCGGGATCCTGCTGCTGGTCTTCCTCGCGGCGGCCCGGGCCCGGGGCCGCCTGGCCCGGCCGCTGGCCGTCGCGGTGTTCCTCGGCCCGGCCGTGCTGCTGCTCCTGGTCGGCCTGGTCGCACCGCTGCTGCGCACGGTCTACCTGAGCTTCTTCGGCGACGACAGCTCCCACTTCGTCGGCGGCGAGAACTTCGGCTGGGCGTTCACCACCGACTCCGTCCGGCACGTGCTGGTCAACACCGCGCTGTGGCTGGTGATCGCGCCGCTGGCGGCGACCGGCCTCGGCCTGGTGCTGGCGCTGCTGGTGGACCGGATGCGCGGTCAGGCGGTCTACAAGTCGCTGATCTTCATGCCGATGGCGATCTCGCTGGTCGGCGCGTCGATCATCTTCAAGTTCGTCTACGAGTCGCGCGGCCCCGGCCAGTCGCAGATCGGCCTGCTCAGCCAACTGGCCGTGGCGCTCGGCTGGCACGACCCGCCGAACTGGATGCTCGACCAGCCGCTGAACACCTTCCTGCTGATGGTGGTCATGGTCTGGGTGCAGACGGGCTTCGCGATGGTGGTGCTGTCGGCGGCGATCAAGGCGATCCCGGACGAGATCACCGAGGCGGCCCGGCTGGACGGCGCCGGCGGGCTGCGGCTGTTCTGGTACGTCACCGTGCCGATGATCCGCACGACGGTCGTGGTCGTGCTGACCACCGTCATGATCACCACGCTGAAGGCCTTCGACATCGTCCGCACCATGACGGGCGGCAACTTCGGCACCCAGGTGCTCGCGAACGAGATGTACTCGCAGTCCTTCGTGCAGTTCGACACCGGCCGGGGCAGCGCGCTCGCGGTGATCCTCTTCCTCGCGGTGCTGCCGCTGGTGGCCTACAACATCGTCCAACTGCGGAAGGAGCGTGGGGTGCGATGAACGGTGGTCCCCGTGGCCCGGTGCGCAAGGCGTTCAGCAGTCCGCTCGCCTCGGTGTTCGTCATCGCGGTGACGGTGCTGTGGACGATCCCCACGCTGGGCCTGCTGGTGACGTCGCTGCGGCCCAAACAGGACGTCACGGCGGACGGCTGGTGGAACGCCCTCCTGCACCCGGACCTCGGCCTCGGCAACTACCACACCGTGCTGTTCGAGGGCGGTTCCGGCGTCTCGACCGGCCTGATGCCGTTCCTGGTCAACTCGCTGGCGATCAGCGTCCCGGCGACGGTCTTCCCGCTGGTGCTGGCGGCCATGGCGGCGTACGGGCTGGCGTGGGTGCGGTTCCGGGGCAGCGACGTGGTGTTCTTCGTGGTGTTCGCGCTCCAGGTGGTGCCGATCCAGATGGCGCTGATCCCGCTGCTGCGGCTGTTCTCGGGCGGCGCGCACCTGGGCTCGCTGACGCTGATCCCGGCGGTGGACCTGAAGGGCAGCTACGCGCCGGTCTGGCTGGCGCACACCATGTTCGCGCTGCCGCTGGCGGTGTTCCTGCTGCACAACTTCATCGCGCAGTTGCCGCGGGACCTGATGGAGGCGGCGGTGGTGGACGGCGCCTCGCACTTCAAGATCTTCCGGTCGATCGTGCTGCCGCTGTGCACGCCGGCGCTGGCCTCGTTCGCGATCTTCCAGTTCCTGTGGGTCTGGAACGACCTGCTGGTGGCGCTGACGTTCGCGGGCGGCACGCCGGAGGTGGCGCCGATGACCGTGCGGCTGGCGCAGTTGTCCGGGTCGTTCGGCGGGCGCTGGGAGCTGCTGACGGCGGGGGCGTTCCTGTCGATCGTCGTCCCGCTGATCGTCTTCTTCAGCCTCCAGCGGTACTTCGTCCGAGGGCTGCTGGCGGGGTCGGTGAAGGGGTAGCCGGGGGAACCGGGCTGGTCGGGGGAGGCCGGGTGGTCGGGACCGGCTGGGACCGGCCGGGGTTGGTCGGAGCAGGTCAGGGTGAACTGAACGCGTTCAGATCCAACTTTTGAACTTGTTCAGAATGCTCTACAGTCGGCTGCGGCGGCAACGCCGAGCGCGTCTGCCGGCGGGCTGCCCGGAGGGCGGCTCCCGCCTGCCCACCGACCACTTGAGGGGGACTCATGTCCGCGCTGTCCAGCCCTGCCCCGGCCGATCCGCCGCCCGCCGGGGCCGCCTGGGGGCCGGGCCGGCCCGCCCCGAAGACGTTCTCGTGGCTGCGGCCCAGCGACCCCGACGGCAAGGCCGCCGCCACACCGCGGGTGCTCGTCGCGGCGCTGCTCACCGGTCTCCTGACGGCCTGGCTGCTGGGCGACGGCATCGGCGTCGGGCTGACGGTCTGCGGGGTCGCCGCGGCGGTCGGCGCCGGGCTCGCCGCCCGTGGGGCGGGCCGCCGGGCCCGGCCCTGGACGGTCGCTTGGAGCGCGCTCGCGCTCGCCCTGCTCGCCGTCCCGGCCCTGTGGGAGGCCGGCTGGCCGGTGGTGATCGCGGTGGTCGGCGCGCTGGCGCTGGCCTCGCTCGCGCTGCACGGCGGCCGCCGCTGGCCGGGCGTGCTGCTCGCCCTGCCGGGCGTCCTCTGGCAGGTGGGGCCGGGCGTGCGCTGGGCCGCCGACGGCCTGGCCGGGCACCGCCTGCGCAGCCGGGGCCGGATCGTCCCGGTACTCAAGGCGCTCGCGGTCGCCGCCGTGCTCCTCGTCGTCTTCGGCTGGCTGTTCGCCGGGGCCGATGCCGCCATGGCGGACGTCCTGGACAGCCTCAGCCCGAGGATCGACCTCGACCGGCTCCCGGTGCGCGCCGTGCTGTTCGCGGTCGGGCTGCTCACCGCGCTCGGCTTCGCGCACATCGCGGCCGGCCCGCGCCGCTGGGACCGCACGGTGGTCCGGCCCGGCCGGGCCCGCGGGCGGCTGGAGTGGGCGCTGCCGCTCGTCGCGCTCGACCTGATGTTCGGCGTCTTCGCGGTCATCCAGGCCGTGATGGTGCTCGGGGGCGCCGACGCCGTCCTGCGGAACACCGGGATGAGCCGCTCCGAGTACGCGCGGCAGGGCTTCTGGCAGCTGTCCGTCATCACGGTGCTCACGCTCGTGGTCGTCGCCGTCGCCAAGCGCTGGGCCCCGCGCACCACGCCCTCCGACCGCCGACTGGCGCGGATCCTGCTCGGCCTGCTCTGCGTGCTCGCGCTGGCCGTCGTCGCGTCGGCGCTCGGGCGGATGTGGTTCTACGTCGACGCCTCGGGCCTCACCCGGCTCCGGCTCTGGGTGCTGGTGGTGGAGATCTGGCTGGGTGGCGTGTTCGCCCTGCTCATCGCCGCCGGGTTCACCCGTTCCGCGGGCTGGCTGCCGCGCGCCGTCGTGCTCAGCGGCGCACTCGCCGCCGTGGTCTACGGGCTGATGGGGCCGGACGCGATCGTCGCCGAGCAGAACGTCGCCCGCTACGAGCGGACCGGCCGGATCGACCTGCGCAACGTCCGGGACCTCTCGCCGGACGCCGTCCCCGCCCTCGACCGGCTGCCCGGCGCCAAGCGGACGTGCGCGCTGCAGCTGATCCGCACCGACCTGGAGAACCGGGCCCGGCCCTGGTACGCCGCCAGCCTCTCCTCGGCCCGTGCCCGGGAGATCCTCGCCGCGCGGCCCCTGGCGGACGACGGCCGCGGCGGGCGGAGCGCGTGCGAGCAGGCGGGGCTGAAGATCGACGCGTACTTCTGACCCGCAGGGGTTTGGGGGGCTCGGGGTCCGGGGGTTTGGGGGCCTGCGGAACGGCGGACGGGCCGGCCGGGAGCGTGGTGCTCCCGGCCGGCCCGTCTGTTCCATCGGATGGCGCCCCGGTGGTTCAGTGCATCGCGACGCCGGAGGTCTCCGACGGCAGGTCGCTCGCCTTGGCCTTGATCGCGAAGACCGCGACCAGCAGCGCGACCGCCGCGAGGGCGGCACCCACGATGAAGCCGTGCGAAGTGCCCTGGATGAGGACGGAGTTGGCCGCGTCGGTGCCCGCGGGGAAGTCGTGGTGCTCCTTGAGGTAGCCCAGCTGCTCCGGCGTGGCCGTCTCCATGAACTTCGGCAGCTGCAGCTTGGCCTCGGCCGTGGCGTAGTGGGCGAAGACCGTGGTCAGGATCGACAGGCCGAGCGAGCCGCCGATCTGCTGCATCGAGTTGAGCAGGCCGGACGCTGCGCCGCTCTCCTCGCCGGGGACGCCGGCGACGGCGAGCAGCATGACCGGGACGAAGATCAGGCCCATGCCGAAGCCGAACACCACCGTGGGGCCGAGCACCCCGTCGAGGTAGCCGCTGTCCTTGTCCATCTGGGTCAGCCAGGTCAGGCCGATGGTGACCAGCAGTGCGCCGCCGGCCATGAACGGCTTCGGGCCGTACTTGGCTTGGAGGGTGGACGCGACCTGCGCGGCGATGATGATCGCCACGCTGATCGGCAGGAACGACACGCCGGCCTTCAGCGGGCTGTAGCCGAGCGGGCCCTGCACGAAGAGCACGACGTAGAAGAAGATGCCGAACATGGCCGCGGCCAGGCAGAGCATCATCACCAGGCCGCCGGTGCGGTTGCGGTTGGCGAACAGGTGCAGCGGGGTGATCGGCTGGGCCGTCCGCCGCTCGATCACGACGAACGCGGCGAGCAGGATCACGCCGGCCGCGAAGGAGCCGATCGTGAGCCCGTCCGTCCAGCCGTAGTCCGGGTTGGCCGCGCGGATGAACCCGTAGACGAGGCCGACCAGGCCCAGCGTCGAGGTGAACGCGCCGGGCAGGTCGAAGCGGCCGTCGGTGCGCTCGGACTCGGCGATGTAGCGCGGCGCGGCGATCGCGATCAGCACCGCGATCGGCACGTTGACGAAGAAGACCCAGCGCCAGTCCAGGTACTCCGTGAGCAGACCGCCGGCCAGCAGGCCGATCGCCGCGCCCGATCCCGCCACCGCCGAGAACACGCCGAACGCCTTGTTGCGTTCGGGCCCTTCCTCGAAGTTGGTGGCGATCAGCGCGAACGCCGTCGGTGAACAGATCGCGCCGCCGATGCCCTGGAGCGCGCGGGCGGCCAGCAGCAGGGTGCTGTCCTGGGCGAACCCGCCCAGCAGCGAGGCCAGGCCGAACAGCAGGGTGCCGAAGATGAACACCCGGCGGCGGCCGAGGATGTCACCCGCGCGACCGCCGAGCAGGAGCAGCCCGCCGAAGGTCAGCGTGTAGGCGTTGATGACCCATGACAGGTCGGTGGTCGAGAAGTTGAGCGCGTCCTTGATGCCCGGCAGCGCGATGTTCACGATGGTCGCGTCGAGCACCACCATGAGCTGCGTCGCCGCGATGACCGCCAGGGTGATGCCCTTGCCCCGGCTCGGGCCGCCGCGCGGTGGTGAGTTCTTGCTGAGAGTGTCGGAAATAGCCACGAAAGTGCCCCCTGGCTGGCTATGTGCGTGATGTGCTGCGGACCGTGGGCCCGGCGGAGAACCTGCGCCGTGCTGCAGGCTAGGAAGGAACGGGATCGTTCACTAATCTGGACGATATCCTGGGCCAGTTTGTGAACGCAAGCGTTCCTTAAGGTTGGTGGCAATGGATCATTCGGTGCGACGCCAGGTGACGGACCGGTCGGTCGGCCCGGCCGCGGAGGGAGCGGCGGCGCCGTCGGCGCGGTCGGCGTCCGGCCCGCCGGCGCTGTGCCGGGTGCGGGTGGCCACCGAGGTCCTCACCCGGCCGGTGCGGCGCCGCGGGAAGGAGCTGGAGAACGCGATCTTCGCGGCCACGCTCGACCAGCTCACCTCCGGCGGGTTCGCGCGGCTGACGATGGAGGGCGTCGCCGCTGCGGCGCGGACCGGCAAGGCCGCGCTCTACCGGCGCTGGGCCTCCAAGGTCGAACTCGTCGTGGACGCCCTGGACTCCACTCTCCCACGGCCGAACGGCGTCCCCGACCTCGGGTCCACCCGCGATGAACTCCTGCAGCTCATCGAGGTGTTCGCGGGTGCGATGAACTCGCGCGCGGGCAGCGCCCTGCAGGCGTTGATGGGGGAGCTCGACCACGAACAGGCACAGCTGTTCAAGGACTTCATCGTGCAGCGGGTCGTCGCGCCGACCACCGGGACGATCCTCGACATCCTCCGCCGCGGAGCGGAGCGCGGAGAGGTCCGCCCCGGGGCCGTCACGCCGATGGTCGCGGACGTCGCCCCGGCGATGCTGCTCTACCAGGTCAAGATCTGCGGGCGCGAGAACACCCCGCCCGACTACGCCGTCCGCCTGGTCGACGACGTGCTGATGCCGATGATCGGGGCCTGAGGCGCGCCGGTGACCCGCGGTGACTCCGCGGTGGTTCCCCGGTAGCCGGTGGTGGCTCCGTGGTCGCCCCTCCGGCGTGGCGCGGGGCACCTCGGCGACGGGCTTAGGCTGGAACAGCCCCAGCTGAACGGGCCGCCCAGCCGAACGGAGCCTGTGATGCCCATCGTCCCGCCGACGCACTCCGTCGAGCGCTCGCTCCGCCGGGCCGGCGCCAAGGTCGTCGTCGGGCTGGACGAGGTCGGGCGCGGTGCCTGGGCCGGACCGGTCACCGTCGGCGCGGCCGTCACCGGACTGCGCCGGCCGCCGGAGGGGCTCACCGACTCCAAGCTGCTCACCGAGCTGCGCCGCCGCGCGCTCGCACCGGTCCTCGCCGACTGGGTCACCGCGTACGCGCTCGGCCACGCCTCGCCGCAGGAGTGCGACGAGCTCGGCATGACCGCCGCCCTGCGCCTGGCCGCCGTCCGCGCCCTGGAGGCGCTGCCGGTCGAGCCCGACGCGGTGATCCTCGACGGCAAGCACGACTACCTCGGCGGCCCCTGGCGGGTGCGCACGGTGATCAAGGGTGACCAGTCCTGCATCTGCGTCTCCGCCGCCTCCGTCCTCGCGAAGGTCCACCGCGACGGGATGATGGCCGAACTCGGCGAGCAGCACTCCGCGTACGGCTTCGCCGACAACGCCGGCTACCCGTCCCCGGTGCACCGCGCGGCGCTGGAGGAGTTCGGGCCCACCGAACACCACCGGCTCTCCTGGGCGTACTTGGACGCACTGCCGAAGTGGCGCCACCTGAAGCGGATCCGGCCGGGTCTGGAGGCGGCCGAAGGCTCTGCCGACGAACAGTTGACGCTCGGTTTCTGACGGTCCGTCTGGAATTGCCCCGGGTGGGTCCGGCAACGTCTTGGTACCCAATGGGTGGGGCGCCCGTGCGCGTTCGACCGGCATTTGATAGATATCCGGGTATGCCTGTCTTCCCCGAGGAGCCGGAGATTCACGAGAGCCTCCCGGGCCCCGGCGTTCCCTTCCCCCGAGAGTCGGACGCACAAGCCCTCCGCGCGCCTGCCACCGGCAGTGCGCCCGCCACCGCACCCACCACCGTCGCCGCGCCCGCCCCGGTGCCCGGCCCGCGCCCAGCGCCGCCGCGCCTGGCACCGCCGAGCGCCGGCCGGCCCGGTCCGCAGCCGCGTCCGGTGCCCAAGCCCGGCCCGGCACCGCGCCGTCCGGCCCCGACCGCACCCCAGATCGAGGTCCGGCGGGTCGCGGCCACCCCGGCCGAGGCGCTGGAGCGCGCCGACGAGGTGGTCGACCAGTTGCTCGACGCCGGGCGCAGCCCGGGCGAGATCCTGGTGCTGACGGTCGGCGAGGCGCACCCGTGGCAGCAGCACGAACTCTCCTTCGGCGAGGAGCGCTACTGGGCGCAACTCGCCGAGGGCGGGGACGTGTTCTACGCGGACGCCGTGCCGACCCGCCCGGCCCGCCGCGAGGTGGTCGTCCTGGTCGCCAACGGCGGACCGGCCGCCCGTGCCGCGGAGGCGTACGCCGCGGCGCTCGGCCACGCGTCCGTGCTGCTCGTGGTCTGCGGCGACGCCGGCCCGGCTGCCAAGGGTGCCGCCGGAGCGACGCCCGGTCGTCCGGTCAGCGCCTGAGCCGAGCGGCCCCGCCCGGGCCCGGTGCCGTACGGTGCCGGGCCCGCGGGCCGTCGTACCCCGCAGCCGGCCGCAGCTGGCCTGGGAGGCCGTGGGGACGGCGGGGTCCTGGGAGCCCATGGCGGCTGCTTGGAAGCCTGTGAAGCTCATGGAGCCCGTGGAACTCGCGGAGCCCGTGGAGGACTCGGGGCTCAGCGGGTCCCGGTGCGGCGGGCCGGTTGGACCGCGGAGAGCCTGGCGGGCGTCCAGGGCCGCTCGGACGTCTGGCGCAGCGCGCGCCGGCCGCCCGGAGCGTCCAGGGCCGTGCGCGGGGGCAGCTCCGTCACGGTGTGGACCGGTCCGTCCGCCCACGAACCCGCGTGCGGATTGCGGCCCTGCCGCCCGTCCCCGAGGATCTGCCAGCCGGCCGGGGTCAGCCCAATGTAGGAGCCGCAGCGCAGTCCGTGCAGGACGGCCGCGTCCCGCAATGCCCACATCCAGGCCCCGTCCTGCTCGGTCCAGCCCGGGGCGCCCTCGCGGCAGCGCAGCAGCACCGCGGTGCGGGTCGGCACGGGCTGGCGCAGGTCGTGCGGGGTGATCTGGCGCAGGTGCGCGAGCAGGGCGTTCCGGTGCTGCCAGCCGTCCGTGTCGTGCGGCCAGGGCGTGAACGAGGCCGAGGCGCTGAGGTGGTGCACCGCGTCGAGGACGGCGACCACGACCGTGCCCGGCTGGGGCAGGTGGCGCTGGTGCAGCTCCAGGACGAAGTCGCGCGGATCGCGCAGCAACGGGATCCCCGAGGCGGTCCAGGTCTCCAGGTCCAGCAGCCGTCTGGGCGCCGAACTCCGGGCGAGGGGAGACTGACCTCGGCCGATACCGTTGATCACGATCCTCCTTCCCGACCCACGGGCACGCGGGTACCTGCGTACGCCGAAGGCAGGGTCCACCGGACCGGGTTTCGGGTACCCGCCAATTCTCGTGGCATCGGGGGCGGAGCGGCAACGATGAAATGATGAACGCCGCCCGAAAGCCCACGTTCTGCCGGATATATTCCCCTCTGGCGCAAGCGGTACTCAGGCATCTCCGCAGCCCGGCGAGGGCCAGGGTGAACGGCCCGTGAACTGGGTTCCGCAATGTCATCGCCCCTCTCCCGTCGTCGGTGCCGCGCGGGCGCCCCGCCGATGTGATCTCTCCCTCCTTTAGGCCATTCGAGTGAGTCCGTCCGAACGGACGGCCCGCCTCCGTTCGGGTGTGCGGCCCGGGTGCGCGGCCCGCCGCCCGGGCCGCGCGGATCAGGCCTGCACGGCCAGCACCAGGGGCAGCACCGCGCTCGCCCCGGCCCGGCGCAGCAGGCGCGCGGCGACGGTGACCGTCCAGCCCGAGTCGACGAGGTCGTCCACCAGCAGCACCGGACCGCCCGCGGCGGCCACCGCCTGCGCCAACTCGGGCGGCAGGACCAGCGCTTCGGTCACCGAGCGCAGCCGCTGCGCGCTGTTGCTGCGGGCGCCGTGCGGGGGCCGCCCGTCCGCGTACTCGATCCGCCCGAGCAGCGGCAGCCGCCCGATCTCGGCGATCCGCGCGCCGAGCGTGCCGACCAGCTGGGGGCGGGCCGAGGAGGCCATGGTCACCACGCCGGCCGGCCGCTCCAGCCGGGCGCCGTCGGCCGAGGCCGGCCCGGCCCAGCCGCCCGGCCCGCGCGCCCAGTCGGCGAGCACCGTCACGAGGGCGTCCACCGCCTCGCCCGGGACGGGCACGTCCGGTGCCTGCTCGGCGAGCAGGCCGCGCAGCCGGGTGCCCCAGCCGATGTCGGACAGCCGGCCGAGCGCCCGGCCCGTCTCGGCCTGCTCCCCGGCCGGGATGCGCCCCTTGAGCGGCACGCCGACGGCCTCCATGCCGGTGGGCCAGAGCCGGCGCGGCTCGAAGCCGACCCCGGGGCGGCCGAGCGCGGCGCGGGCGGCCTCCAGCGTGGCGGCCGACACCTCCGGGGTGTGCAGCGGCCCGGCGCAGTTGTCGCACCGCCCGCACGGCGCGGCCTGCTCGTCGTCCAGCTGCCGCCGCAGGAACTCCATCCGGCAGCCGGTGGCCGCCGCGTACTCGCGCATCGCGCGCTGCTCGGCCTCGCGGGAGGCCGCGACCTTGGCGTAGCGGGCGGTGTCGTACTCCCAGCTCTGCCCGGTGGCCGTCCAGCCGCCCTTGACCCGGCGGACGGCGCCGTCCACGTCGAGCACCTTGAGCATGGTCTCCAGCCGGGTGCGGCGCAGGTCCACCCGGGGCTCCAGGGCTGCCGTGGACAGCGGGCGGCCGGCCTCGGCGAGCGCGTCGATCGTGCGGCGCACCTGCTCCTCGGGCGGGAAGGCCAGCGAGGCGAAGTAGCGCCAGATCGCCTCGTCCTCGCGACCGGGCAGGAGCAGTACCTCGGCCCGGTCGACGCCGCGCCCGGCCCGGCCGACCTGCTGGTAGTAGGCGATCGGGGAGCTGGGCGAGCCCAGGTGCACCACGAAGCCGAGGTCGGGCTTGTCGAAGCCCATGCCGAGCGCGGAGGTGGCGACCAGCGCCTTGACCCGGTTGGCCAGCAGGTCGGCCTCGGCGGTGCGGCGCTCGGCGTCCTCGGTGCGGCCGGAGTAGGAGGCCACGGCGAAGCCGCGCTCGCGCAGGAAGGCGGTGACCTCCTCGGCGGCGGCCACCGTCAGCGTGTAGACGATGCCCGAGCCCGGCAGGCGGTCGAGGTGGTCGGCCAGCCAGGCGAGCCGGTGCGCCGGGTCGGGCAGGGCGAGCACGCCGAGGGTGAGGCTCTCCCGGTCGAGCGGGCCGCGCAGCACCAGGGCGTGCTCGTCGGCGGTGCCGGTGCCCAGTTGCTCGGCGACGTCGGCGGTGACCCGGGCGTTGGCCGTGGCGGTGGTGGCCAGCACCGGGACCCGGGGCGGGAGGTCGGCGAGCATGGTGCGCAGCCGGCGGTAGTCGGGGCGGAAGTCGTGGCCCCAGTCGGAGATGCAGTGCGCCTCGTCGACCACGAGCAGGCCGGTGGAGGCGGCGAGCTTGGGGAGCACCTGGTCGCGGAAGTCGGGGTTGTTCAGCCGCTCCGGGCTGACCAGCAGGACGTCTACCTGCCCGGCCGCGACCTCGGCCTGGATCGCGTCCCACTCCTCGGTGTTGGCCGAGTTGATGGTGCGGGCGTGGATGCCGGCCCGGGCCGCGGAGTCGACCTGGTTGCGCATCAGGGCGAGCAGCGGCGAGACGATCACCGTGGGCCCGGCGCCCCGGGCGCGCAGCAGGGCGGTGGCGATGAAGTAGACGGCGGACTTGCCCCAGCCGGTGCGCTGCACGACCAGGGCCCGGCGGTGGTCGACCACCAGGGCCTCGATGGCCGTCCACTGGTCGTCGCGCAGGGCGGCGCCGGGGCCGGCCAGCTCGCGCAGGACGGCCTCGGCCCGCGCCCTGACCTCGGCGCGGTCGGCGGCGGTGGCGGTGGTGTGGATCTCGTGCGGCTGCATGGCGTCCATGTAACCCCGAGGCGCCGACAACGGGCGAATGCCGGGGCACGTGAGAAGGGTGGAGCCGGGGTGTATGTCATCCGATCTTCGGCTGAACGGCAGTCAAATATCACTCGGGAGAGTGGCGATGACGTGCTCCGAACGAGGGAAGCGGAATTCCGGCCCGGAGTTGTCCACAGGAAAAAACAGAAGTCAGCCGCGGATTTCGGGGCGCGGCACTCTTCCCGTCATGAACGCCATGAACAGCGACAGCGCCATGAACAGCGACAACGGCATGGACAACGAGAACGGCATGAACGACGACACCACGACGAACGGGGACAACGTGACGCTCTCCCTGGGCCCCGCCTCCGGCCACCGGCCGGTGACGATGCGCGGCCCGGCCGACATGGCCGAGCTGCTGCCCTACCTCCTCGGCTTCTTCCCCGACGACAGCATCGTCGCCGTCGGCCTGAACGGTCCCGACCTCCACCAGGGCGGGGTGCTCCGGGCGGACATCCCCGCGTCCCGCGCGCAGTGGCCGGCCGCGGCGGAGGAGACGGCCGCCCTGCTGGTCGACGTCTCGGAACAGCGCGGCAGCCGCCCGATCCAGGTGCTCCTCTACCTCTGCCAGGATCCCGTCCCCGGGCACGGGCCGCCGGTGGTGGACGGCCTGCGGCCGCTGGCCGACGGCCTCCGGGCCGCGTTCGCCCGCCGGGGCGTGCCGGTCAAGGAGTCGCTGTGCGTCTCGGACGGCCGCTGGTGGTCCTTCCTCTGCCGCCGGGAGGGCTGCTGCGATCCGGCGGGGAACCCGATCCGCCCCGCCCCCGCCCCGGGGCCGGCCGCCGCCGCGGCGACGTTCGCGGGCCTCGCCCCGCGAGGCAGCCGGAAGGCGATCATCGCGGGGCTGGCCCCGATCGGCCCGCCCGGTGCCGAGGCCCAGCGGGCGGCCCTCGCACGGGTCGGGACGGCCGATCCGTCGGCGCCGGGGATCGCCCTGCTCGACCAGGCCTTCGCCGAGTTCGCGGCCGGTGCCCGCGAGCTCGACGAGGACCGGACGGCACGGCTGCTGCTCGCCCTGCGGGACCGGCACACCCGGGACCGCGGCGCGGAGTACGTCCGGCCCGCCGAGCTGGCGTCCGCCGAGCGGCTCTGGCGCTTCCTCGCCCGGCGCGCGGTGCCGCCGTACGAGGGCTGCGCGGTCGCCCCGCTGACCCTGCTGGCCTGGGCGTCCTGGGTCGCGGGGGACACGGCGACGGCCCGGGTGGTGCTCGGCCGCGCCCTCGACCTCGACCCGTCCTACCTGCTGGCCGATCTGCTGCACGAGTCGCTCAACGACGGCATGACCCCGGAGGCGCTGCTCGCGGCCGTCGAGGGCCAGCGGCTCCGCCGGGAGGCGAAGCGGGCGGGGGAGGCGAAGGAGGAGAACGGGGTGAAGGAGGAGACGACGGTGCCGGAGTCGACCGACGAGGAGAGCGGCGGCCCGGCCGCCGATCCGGTCGGAGCACCGGAAGGGACGCCGGATGGGACGCCGGACGAGCCGTCGGGCGGCCCCCGGGAAGGGGCGCCCGGGCGGGGGAAGGCCAGGCGCAGGCGCCGGGGCGGCCGTCGGGCGGGCGCCGCTGCTCCGGGGACGCCGGGCGGTGTTCCCGGTGGGCCCGCCCCGGCCCTGCCGGAGGCGGACGGCCCCGGGCCGGTCGCGCTGCTCGCGGAGCCGGGCCGCGGCCGGGCGTGCAGCGGGGCGGCGGTGCCGCTCGGGAGCGGGGCGCACCGCTGCATCGGGAGGTCGGCCCGGGGAGCCCGTCATGGGTGCTGACGTCCTTCTCCGCCCGCTCCGGGCTCCCCGGGGCCGGGCCGGGCTACAGCTCGCCGTGCGCCATCTTGATCAGGCGGTCCAGCACCTTGCCGCCGCTCACCCGCAGGCCGTCGTGCTCCCACTCGTTGGTGATCCAGGTCCGCAGGCCGCGCACCGCGCGGGCGGTCTCCAGCGAGTCGGCGGTGTCCACGTACATGTCGTCGTGGTACACGGCCGCCACGACGGGCACCTCGTTGGCGGCGAGCCGCTGCGGGTCGTAGAGGTCGGGCCAGTCGGTCCGGGCGGCCAGCAGCTCGGCGGCCTCCTTCAGCGGCCGCAGCGCCGGGTCGGTGTCGAACATCCAGGGGTAGATCATCTCCCCGGTGAACAGCACCGGGGCCTCCGTCTCCAGCGCGGCCCGGGCGTCGAACCCGGGGAACTCCTTGCGGAGCCGCTCGGCCGACCACGCGGTGCCGCCCGCGTCCACCGACCGCTGGCCGTAGATCGACTCGTGCAGCACGGCGTACAGCGGGCCCTCGGCGAAGGAGATCCTGGCCTGGACGCCGTACAGGAAGGTGTCGGAGAGCTCCGGCCCGTCCGGGCCCTCCACCCAGGCCTCCTCCAGCAGGTAGTGCAGGGCGCCGGAGCCGCTGCCGCCGCCCAGCATCATCCCGAGCGACTGGAAGGCCTCGACGGTGAGCAGGCCGCCGTCGGGCAGCGTCGCCGGGACGGCGGCGAGGTGCGCGGCGATCCGCCGCACCGCTTCGACGTCCTGCGGGAACCGCTCGTAGTGCCCTTCGTTCTTGCGGACCACCCGCGGGTAGGCGGCCCGGTAGACGTCGTCCGCCGAGCTCCGCAGGCCCGCGAGGCCGCCGGTGACGAAGGCCTCCGTCAGGCCCTCGGGGGCGATCGAGAGGTAGGTGAGGGTGCAGAAGCCGCCGAAGCTCTGGCCGAGCACGCTCCAGCGCCGGTCCGCGCCGAGCAGGTGGCGGCGGATCAGCTCGGCGTCGCGCACGATCGAGTCCGCACGGAAGTGCGCCAGGTAGTCCGCCTGCTCCCGGGCGCCGCCACGCAGAGCGAGGGTCCGGCGGGTCGCGGGCGTCGAGCGCCCGGTGCCGCGCTGGTCGAGCAGGAGCACCCGGTAGTCGTCCAGGGCCCGGTCCAGCCACGCGTCCCGGCCGAGCGGGCGGGCCGCCTTGCCACCCGGGCCGCCCTGGAGGAAGAGCAGCCACGGCAGGTCGTCCCGCTCGCGGCCGGCGGCCACCACCTCGCGGGCGTACACCGAGATCCGCTCGCCCTCGGGGGCGGCGTGGTCCAGCGGGAGCTGGAAGACGTGGTCGGTCGTGACAATCCCGGGCAGCCGGCTGGCGGTGGACATACAACTCCTCGGTCTCTGCAGGTCACAGCGGTCACGTCGCCGTTCACGGTGTCACCGGGTGCGGGCGCCGCGACACCCGCACCGTATCCTGGCCGCCGTCGGGCGCCGGTCCGACGGCCGTGCTCCTCCCCGGGGCGCCCGGGACCGGCCGCCGCCGGGGTCGTGCGGTCCGCTGCCGGGCCCGCGGTGACGGCCCGCTACCGACCGTCCGGGCGCGGCGCGGCAGGAGCGCCCGAGCCCGGAGGCTCCGGCCGGGCGTGACCTGGGGCCGGTGTGCGGCGTTGACTCCGGGGGCCCTGTGCGCGCACCGCGGCGGGAACCGCGCCGTACCGGCGTCCCGAACGCCGGACTCGCGAGCGGCCGCACACGGCACCGCGACCGGCCGCCGCGCGCGAGCGGCCGACCGGGGCGACGGGCCACGGGGAGAGGGCGCCACCGGCCTGCCGGTGCGCGAGGCCCGACGGCGGGCCGGGCACACCGACGTGCCCGGCGCGGCGACCCGGCGCGCGGGTACCGGCCCGGTACCGCGCACCGCATGGCACGACCCGCCGCCGGGTACGGCCAGACACGGCAGAACCGCCGACGGGACATCCCGCCGGCCCGGCACCATCAGCACGCGATCGAGCATGCTCGCGGCCCACCGGCCTGACCCGGCCACCGGACCGCCGAGGGGAGGAGAGTCCGGTGACCGCCATGAGGCCGCCCCAGGCCGCGCCGGCCGAGACCGTGGTCGGCGCGCCGCGACCGGTCGGCCGCCCCGACCAGGTCCCGGCCGGCCCGCCCCGGCCGCAGCCCGCCGCCGTCCACCACGCGGTGCTCTGCGTCAAGGCCCCCGGGATGGCCGCCTCCGGGCCGGACGGCCAGCTGCGCGGGCACGGGCTCCACGGCTTCTACCGCAACGGCGTCCGGGTCGTCGCGCGGATGGAGCTGCGCCTCGGCGGCATGGAGCCGCTGCCCCTCCAGGGCACCCAGACGAGCGCCGCCGAGGCCCGGTTCCTCGGTGCCGTCCGCCTTCCCGGCGACCTCGACCCGGACCCGGCGCTCACCGTGGAGCGGCTGCGCCAGGCGGACGGCGTGGAGACGGTGATCGTGCGCAACACCGGGGCCCGGCCCGCCCGGCTCCCGCTGGAGATCGCGCTCGGCACCGACCTCGGCCCGGTCGGCGAGATCGCCGCCGGGCACCGCTCACCGGACCTGCCGGGCCAGGTGCAGTCCGCGGGCCTGCGCTGGGCCGGCCCAGCGCACAGCGCGGTGGTGTCCGCGAAGCCGTCCCCGCACGCCGTCCTCGCCGGTGCCGGGGTGCTCCGCTGGGACCTGGAGGTGCAGCCGGGCGCCCGCTGGTCGGTCGAGCTGCGTGCCGAGCTGGAGAGCACCGTGCCCGGTGCGCGTCCGCCGGGCGGTCGCGGCACGGGCGTCCCGCTGCCCTGGTCCGAACCGGAGGTCCGCGCCGACGACGGCCGGGCGGCGCTGCTGGTCACCCGCTCCCTCGACGCCCTCGGCGGCCTGCTCTTCGCCGACCCGGACCGACCGACCGACCTCTACCCGGCCTCCGGCGCGCCCTGGCGCTTCGGCCTCGCCCCGGCCGACGCGCTGTGGGCCGCCCGGCTGACCCTCCCGCTCGGCACCCGGCTCGCCGCCGGCACCCTGCGGGCGCTGGCCCGGCGCCAGCAGCTCGCCCCGGCGCCGGGCCGCACTGAGGGGCTGCTGCCCGGCGCCCTGCGGCACGGCGGTCCCGAGCTCCCGCCCACCTGCACGGCGACCGAGGCCACCCTGCTGTTCGTCACGGTGCTGGCCGAGGCCTGGCGCTGGGGCCTGCCGAGGGCCGAGGTCGCGGACCTGCTCCCGGCCGCCGAACGGGCCCTCGGCGCCCTCCGGGACGGCCTGGTCGACGGCTTCGTCACCGACCTGAGCCGTCCGGCCGAGGACCGCGCCGCCCACCCGGTGGCCGCCCGCGCCGAGGTCCAGGCCCAGGCGCACCGCGCCGCCCTGCACGGCGCCGAGCTCCTGGAGGCCTTCGGCCGCCCCGGCGCCGAGGAGTGGCGCGGCTGGGCCGCCGGGCTGCGCGGGCGCTTCCGCGAGCGGTTCTGGATCGACGACCTCTCCGGCGGGCGCCCCGCCGCGGGCCTGGCCCCGGGCGGGCAGCCGCTCCCGGCCGTCGCCTCCTCCTTCGTCCACCTGCTCGACACCGGCCTCGCGGTCGACGGCGGCCGCCACGAGAGCCTGCTGGACCGCGAGCAGACGCGGCTGCTCGCCCAGCGCCTCGTGGCCCCGGAGCTGGACAGCGGCTGGGGTCTGCGCACCCTGAGTGCCAAGTCGCCGCGCTTCAACCCGCTGGGCCACCGGGGCGGCGCCGTGCGGGTGCACGAGACCGCCCTCGCGATCGCCGGGCTCGCCGGGGCCGGCCACGAGAACGAGGCCGGCACCCTGCTGGAGGGCCTGCTCGCCGCGGCCACCCACTTCGAGGGCCGTGTGCCCGAGATGTACGCCGGCGAGCAGCGGATCCCCGGCTGCCCGCCCGTCCCGCACCCGGCCGCGTGCCGTCCGGCGGCGGTCTCGGCCGCCGGGGCCGCCCACGCGGTCTTCGCCCTCGCCGGGGTCCGCCCGGACGTCCCCGGCGGCCGGGTCAAGGTCCGCCCGGCGAGCACGGCCCCGCTCGGCGAGCTGGAGCTGACCAACCTGCGGGTGTCCGGGGAGCGCTTCTCCGTCCGGGTGAGCCGCATCGGCGTGGCCATGGTCGAGGAGGCGCCCGCGGACCTCCAGCTCGTGGCGCGCTGATCCCCGCCCGGGCCTGCCGGCGGGCCATGGGCACGGGTTGTACACGGGCCTGTGCTTATCGTCAGAGAGACGACTATGATCGTCGCCATGTCGCGCTATGACCCGTCGGCCTTCCCCCCGTTCGCAGTCACCGTTGACCTGGTGGTGCTGACGGTGCGCGACCATGAGCTGTGTGCCCTGCTGGTGAGACGGGGCGAGCCCCCGTTCCAGGGGTACTGGGCGCTGCCCGGCGGCTTCGTGCGGCCGGACGAGGGCCTGGCCGAGGCGGCCTCCCGCGAGCTGGCCGAGGAGACCGGGCTGCGGGCGCACTCCGCGCCCGGACACGACGCCGTCGGCCCGGGCGCGGCCGGCGCCCACCTGGAACAGCTGGCCACCTACGGCCACCCGCAGCGCGACCCCCGCATGCGGGTGGTCAGCGTCGCGTACCTCGTCCTCGCTCCCGACCTACCGACGCCGCGGGCCGGCGGGGACGCCAGCAGCGCCCGCTGGGCGCCGGTCGCCGAGCTGCTCGGGCAGAGCCCGGCCGACGGGGTGCCGCTCGCCTTCGACCACGGGCTGATCCTGGCCGACGGGGTCGAGCGCGCCCGCTCCAAGATCGAGTACTCCTCGCTCGCCACCGCCTTCTGCCCGGCCGAGTTCACCGTCGGCGAGCTGCGGAGGGTCTACGAGGCCGTCTGGGGCGTGGTCCTGGACCCGCGGAACTTCCACCGCAAGGTCACCGGCACCCCCGGCTTCCTGCTGCCCTCCGGCGGCACCACGACCCGTCAGGGCGGGCGCCCGGCGCAGCTGTTCACCGCGGGCGGTGCGACGGTGCTCAACCCGCCCATGCTCCGCCCGGAGTCCTGAGGTCGCGCGCCCCGGTACGTCGGCCCGCCTCGGTCCGATCCCCCCGGCCCGGCCCGTCGGCCGGGGAATCGCAGGATCGGATTGTCCCCTGATCGGGTGAGGTGGGTGGCCCGCGGGCCCGCGCCGCTCCCGTAATGCCCGGAATCTCCTCCGCCGACCCCTAATGTGCTGGCGCGGGGCCGGTCGAGGGCATGGGAGCAGGCAGCGATGATCCAGATCACCGGACTGACCAAGGTCCGCGGCAAGGGCGCTCCGCCGGTCTTGCTGGACCTGACCTTCGACGCCAGACCCGGCCTCGTGACGGCGCTGCTCGGCCCCGAGGGCGCCGGCAAGTCCACCGCGCTGCGGCTGATGGTCGAACTCGACCGCGGGCAGGGCGTCACGCTCTTCCACGGCCGCACCTACCGCCGCCTGCGCCGCCCCGAGCGCGAGGTCGGCGTGCTGCTGCAGGGGCCGGGGGAGGGGAGCGCGGCCGTGGCCGGGCACCCGGGCCGCACGGCGCGCGGTCAGCTGCGGATGCTCGCCGCGGCCGTCGGCGTGCCCGCCCGCAGAGCCGACGAACTGCTGGAGCAGACCCGGCTGGCCACCGTCGCCGGGCAGCGGCTGCGCACCTTCTCGCCCGGCATGCACCGGCGGCTGGCGCTCGCGGCCGCGCTGCTGGGCGCCCCCGGCGCGCTGCTCCTGGACGCGCCGACCGAGGGCCTGTCCCCGCGCAACGTGGAGTGGTTCCACTCCTTCCTGCGCTCGTTCGCGGTCGCGGGCGGGACGGTCCTGGTGACCACCCGCACCCCGCAGGAGGCGTCCCGGCTGGCCGACCGCGTGATCACGCTGGACCGGGGCCGGCTGGTGGCCGACCAGCCGGTGGTCGAGTTCCGCCGCACCCGGCTCAGCCCCGAAGTGGCCGTCCGCGGACCGCAGATGGCGCGGCTGGCCGACCTCCTGGTGGGCCAGGGCGCCCAGGTGCGCCGGGACGGCGGCGCCGGTCTCGCCGTGGCGGGCATCGGGCGCACCGAGATCGGCGAACTGGCCTACCGGCACGGCATCCTGCTGCACGAACTGGCGGACCGCGTGGTCGAGCAGCCCGCCCCGAGGGCCGTCCTGCCGTCCGCCTCCGGTCGCTCCGGTCAGATCCACGTCCAGCCGAAGTCCGCCGATGAGCGCAAGCCCGTCGCGCAGCCGCAGCCGTCGGCCGGTCCGGCCGGTCCGGCCGGAATGACAGAACTGGCCGAACCGGCCGAGCCGACCGAGCCGACCGAGCCGAGGCCCCACGGCGACGCCGCCTTGCCCACCCGGGCCCTGCCGGTCGCCTCCGGCGCCTCCGTCGCGACCGCCCTCTCCGCCCTCGCCGTCACCGGGGCCACCCGCGAGCGGCCGGCCGAGCCCCCGCGCGCGCACGACGCCTCGGACGAGTCCGGGGCCGCACCGGAGCCCGTGCTCCGCCCCGTCCGGGTGCCCAAGCCCGATCTCCGTTCCGCCGACAGCGCCGCGACGACCGTGGCGGTGGACCGCCTCTTCAGAGCCGGGCCCACGGCTCCGGCGGCCGCCCTGCTGTCGGACGACACCGTCCGGCTCGGCCGCGTGACGCCTGCGGCATCCCCGGCCGCTCCCGTCACCCCCACCACCTCCACCACCGCCCCCACCACCTCCACGACCACCTCCGCCACCCCCGTCGACCCCCGGAGCGAGTGAACCGTGCGCGTCCTGGCCTACGAGCTGCGCCGGCTGCGCGGCCTCCGTTCCACCTGGCTGCTCCTCGCCGCCGTGCTGCTCTGCGACGCCGTCGTGGCCGCCGTCCTGGCGGGCCAGCGGCCGGAGGGCCCGCTGCCCGGCCCGGCCGGGGTGCGGCTGCTGACCGCGGCCTTCCCGCTGCTCCCGCTGCCGTTCGCGGCGCTCGGGGCCGGACTGCTGGGCGCCCTCGCGTACGGGCACGAGGTCCGCTTCCCGGGGCTGCCGGCCTCGTGCGTGTCGTATCCGCGCCGGGTCCGGCTGCTGGTGGCCAAGCTGCTGGTGATCGGCCCGGTGGCGGGGCTGCTGGCGCTGGCCACCCTGGTGGTGGACACGGTGGCCGTGCACCTCGCGCTGCCCGCCGGGGTGACGGTGGCGGCCTGGGCGGACCCGTCCGCGTTGTCCGGGCGGGTGTCCGGGGCGCTGACCTCGGCCGGGCTGTCCGGGCTCGCCGACCTGCCGGGAGCGTTCGGGCCGGTGGCCCTGGTCGCCGGGCACGGGGTTCCGGGCGCCCTGCTGGCCTTCGTCCTCCTGACGGTCGTGGCGGGCTGGACCGGCGTCCTGACGGCCTCGCTCACCCGCAGCGCCGTCGCCGGCGTGCTCGTGCTGTGCGCGCTGCCGCCGCTGCTGGAGTCGGGCGTGGCCCTGCTGCTGCGGCAGACCGGCACGCCGTGGCCGACCCGGGCGGCCGAACTGCTGCCGTTCCAGTCGGGCGTCGAATGGGCGTACGGGTGGGTTTACGGCGGAGACCGGCGGGTGGCGCCCGGAGGCACCGCGCTGACGGACCCGGCGCTCCTCGCGGCGGTGGCCGCCCCGGCGGCCGTCCTGCTGGTGGCGGCCCTGGTGATCCAGACCCGGCGCCGCGCGCTCTGATTCCCGGGCCGCCGACCCGAAGCACCAAGATCGACCAGCAGTGACCGTAATGCGCGGTTCTTCCTGATAAGAAGTCAATTATCCAGTCACGGCCGATCACCCTTTCGTGTGCTTTTCACGAGAATTCTCAAGCTGCGCCTGCCGATCGCCGACAAAGGACCTGTGAGTACCCTTGCGCACCCCACCATGACCCCCGCCCGTTCCGCCGATGGGCCCATCCACGGCCCCGGCGATCTGGACCGCTTCTCGTACGCCGACCGGCCGACCCCGCCGGCGCCCCGCTGGGAGGGCGCCGAGTCCGAGCTCGCCAGGGTCGGCCGCAAGACCACCAGCAGCCGCGGCCGCGGTCTGCACGGCCAGCTGGTCCAGCAGCTCGGCCAGATGATCGTCTCCGGTGACCTCGGCGCCGACCGCCCGCTGGTGCCCGAGGAGATCGGTCAGCGCTTCGAGGTCTCCCGCACGGTCGTCCGCGAGTCGCTGCGCGTGCTGGAGGCCAAGGGTCTGGTCAGCGCCCGGCCGAACGTCGGCACCCGGGTCCGTCCGGTCGGCGACTGGAACCTGCTCGACCCGGACATCATCGAGTGGCGCGCCTTCGGTCCCCAGCGGGACGAGCAGCGCCGGGAGCTCTTCGAGCTGCGCTGGGCCATCGATCCCCTGGCCGCCCGGCTGGCCGCCGGCCACGGCCGCGAGGACGTCCAGCAGCGCCTGGTCGAGCTGGTCGAGATCATGGGCCACGCCGCCGCCCAGGCCGACCTCTCGACCTACACCCGGGCCGACGCCGAGCTGCACGGCCTCGTGCTGCAGATGGCCGGGAACCGGATGCTGGAGCACCTCTCGGGGATCATCTCCTGCGCGCTCCAGGTCTCGGGCGGCCCGACGACCTCCTGCGAGCGCCCCTCCGAGGCCTCGGTCAGCCTGCACTCCCGGCTGGTGGACGCGCTCGGCACCGGCGACGGCACGGCGGGCGAGGCCGCGATGCGGGCGCTGCTCACCGTCCACCCCGAGATCGAGCCGTCCGTCCCGGCCCCCCGGGAGCACTGAACGGTCTGGTTCGGTCCGCCCGCCCACGGCCCTCCGGCCGCACCGCCCGGTGCAGCCGGAGGGCCGTTCTGCCGGGCCCGGAGGGACATCCCGTCGGGGGCCGGGACGGCCTCCGGGCCGGGTGGGCATGTGCATGGCGGCAGATTCCGGCGCGAGTGCGCGATGATGGAGTCCGGCCCCGGGCCGCGGGCGCCCGAGCGGTGTGACCCGCGACACGAAGGCCATGCGTAACACTTGACGAGTAGCAGCGATGTGTCCTGAGCGGAAGCAGCTCCGGAATACTCCAGCACGCCACGTGGCTGTGTTGGTCCGCGGCGCTGCTGCCGTCCTGCAAACCCAGTCCTCAAGCCCGAGTCGGTCGGAATCGACACCGCGCGTCCGACGCGCGATCTCCTTCCCCGCCCGCTCGGGCGGCCGGTACGGGTTCGAGTCCACTCATCGTCCGAGAGGTTGTTCGTGTCGGCCAGCACATCCCGTTCGCTTCCCCCCGAGATCGCCGAGTCCGCGGCTCTGCTGGCTCTCATCGAGCGGGGCAAGGCCCAGGGGCAGATCGCCGGTGACGACGTGCGCCAGGCGTTCGAGGCGGACCAGATCCCGGTCACCAAGTGGAAGAACGTCATGCGCAGCCTCAATCAGGTGCTGATTGAGGAGGGGGTGGACCTCATGGTGAGCGCGGCCGAGCCGGCCGGTGCCAAGCGCAAGAGCGTTGCCGCCAAGAGCCCCACGAAGCGCACCGCCACCAAGGCTGTCACCACCCGGACCCCGGCCGCCCCGTCGGCCCCGACCAAGCCGCCCGTGCGCATCGCGCCCGGCGCCCCCGTCGCGGCCCCGGCCGTGGCGGCCGCCACCGCGCCCGCGCCGACCGTGTCCGCCGAGATCACCGCCGAGGAGACGACCACGGTCGTCACCGAGGTGAAGGCCCCGGCGAAGAAGGCCATGGCCAAGAAGGCCGTGGCCAAGAAGGCCGCCGCGCCGGCCAAGAAGACCGCCGCCAAGAAGACCACCGCCGCCAAGACCGCCAAGGGCGGCGAGGAGGAGCTGCTCGGCGAGGAGGAGCTGCTCGAGGACGTCGCGCTGCCCGGCGACAAGGCCGAGGCCGAGGCCACCGGTCCCGAGGAGGAGTCGGAGGGCTTCGTCCTCTCCGACGACGACGAGGACGACGCGCCGGCCCAGCAGGTCGCCGTCGCCGGTGCCACCGCCGACCCGGTCAAGGACTACCTGAAGCAGATCGGCAAGGTCCCGCTGCTCAACGCCGAGCAGGAGGTCGAGCTCGCCAAGCGCATCGAGGCCGGCCTGTTCGCCGAGGACAAGCTCTCGGCCGCCGACAAGCTCGCCCCCAAGCTCAAGCGCGAGCTGGAGATCATCGCCGAGGACGGCCGCCGCGCCAAGAACCACCTGCTGGAGGCCAACCTCCGCCTCGTGGTCTCGCTGGCCAAGCGCTACACCGGCCGCGGCATGCTCTTCCTGGACCTGATCCAGGAGGGCAACCTCGGTCTGATCCGTGCGGTCGAGAAGTTCGACTACACCAAGGGCTACAAGTTCTCCACCTACGCCACGTGGTGGATCCGCCAGGCGATCACCCGCGCCATGGCCGATCAGGCCCGCACCATCCGCATCCCGGTGCACATGGTCGAGGTCATCAACAAGCTGGCCCGCGTCCAGCGCCAGATGCTCCAGGACCTGGGCCGCGAGCCCACCCCGGAGGAGCTGGCCAAGGAACTCGACATGACCCCCGAGAAGGTCATCGAGGTCCAGAAGTACGGCCGCGAGCCGATCTCGCTGCACACCCCGCTCGGCGAGGACGGCGACAGCGAGTTCGGTGACCTCATCGAGGACTCCGAGGCGGTCGTGCCGGCCGACGCGGTCTCCTTCACCCTGCTCCAGGAGCAGCTGCACTCGGTGCTGGACACCCTGTCCGAGCGCGAGGCCGGCGTCGTGTCGATGCGCTTCGGCCTGACGGACGGTCAGCCGAAGACCCTCGACGAGATCGGCAAGGTGTACGGGGTCACCCGTGAGCGCATCCGCCAGATCGAGTCGAAGACCATGTCGAAGCTGCGCCACCCGTCGCGGTCCCAGGTGCTGCGCGACTACCTGGACTGATCCGACACCGCGCGGGCCCTGCCTGCGCGAGCACTCACGAGAAGGCCCGGAGCCCCACGGCTCCGGGCCTTCTCGGCCGTCCGGAGGGGGTTCGTCACCGTCCGAGTGGCGCTTGTCGCTCGTCCGGGTGGCCGTCCGCCGGGAAGCGGTCGCACAGTGTAGCCGGTCACCTACGCTGTGCCGGTTGCCTGCTGCCGAGCCACCTGGAGAAACGGTGCTGCCCAACCCGGACCGCGCGGACCTGACGACCGCCGCCCCGCCCCCGGCGACCCCGGCCGCCGCCCGGCCGGGCCGCCGAAAGCGCGCCGCCGTGCTGGCGCTGCTGGCGGCCGCACCCGTCCCGCTGGTGGCCTTCGGCGCCGCCGCGCCCGCCGAGGCCCAGCGCCGGGTGGTCGGCGGCGGGGTGACGAGCACCGCGGACCACCCGTGGATGGTGGCGCTGGCCAGTCGCCAGCAGTTCGGATCCGGGCGTTCCGGGCAGTTCTGCGGGGGAGCCCTGGTCACCCCGACCAAGGTCGTGACGGCCGCGCACTGCTTCTTCGACGAGCCCAAGGGCGTCCGGGTGGACCGGCCCGGCCTCAAGGTGATCGTCGGCCGGGACGACATGCGCGGCACCGCCGGGTACGAGGTGCCGGTCAAGAAGATCTGGATCCACCCCGACTACAGCTGGTCCGCCAACATGAACGACGTGGCCGTGGTCACGCTCGGTGAGTCCCAGGGCTCGCGGCCGGTGATCGACCTGCTCGGCCAGGGCGAGAGCGAGCCGTACGCGACCGGGACCAGGGCGCAGGTGTACGGCTGGGGCGACACCACCGGGCGCGGCGACTACTCGGCCCCGCTGCGCACGGTGGACGTGCCGGTCGTCGCGGACCAGGTGTGCGCGCGCGACTACCCGGGCGGGCCGGAGGGGAAGTTCGAGGCCCGGACGATGGTGTGCGCGGGCGAGGAGGAGCAGGGCGGCAAGGACGCCTGCCAGGGGGACAGCGGCGGCCCGCTGGTCATCGGCGGGCGGCTGGCTGGCCTGGTGTCCTGGGGGACGGGTTGCGCGGAGGCGCACCACCCAGGGGTCTACACGAGGATCGCCGCCCTCTCGGACGCGGTGCACTCGGCACTGTGACGGCGGAACGTGACCGCACGGTCACGTTCTGACGTTCCGTCGGAGGGGTGGCGTGCCTCGGGGAACAGCAGAGCCGGGCGACCGGCCCCCGGAGGGGTCGATCGCCCGGCCCACCGGTCGCGCGCAGTGCGCGACCGGACACACAGCTCGACGCTGGCTGCTGGGTGGCGCCCGGGATCAGCGCTCGTCGTCGGTGGCCGTCGCAGCGGTGGTGCCGCTCAGGCGACCGCTCTCGTCCTGTATCTCAACGGCGATCTTCTTGAGCTCCGGCTCGAACTTCCGGCCGTGGTGGGCGCAGAAGAGCAGCTCTCCGCCGCTGGCGAGTACGACGCGCAGGTAGGCCTGGGCGCCGCAGCGGTCGCAGCGGTCAGCCGCGGTGAGCGGGCTCGCAGGTGTCAGAACAGTAGTCACGTCGCCTCTTCTCTAGCTCGACGAGCTGTCGTACCAGGGTCAACATCCAACCAGGCCGAAAACGTTCCCGCTCGTGGCTTTTCTTCTCTGAGGATTCTGCTGTGTTGATGAGGACGTGCCCCGGGGGCCGGTGGTTCATGCGTACCGGATCCCAGGATCCGCCCGTGCCTCGAACGCCCGATCGGGACCGGGTACGAGGTCCGCGTAGCATAATCCTCTGCCGGGTTGGAGCATAAGCCCCGTCCCAGGCCCCGGTAGCCTGCATAACGGCAGTTCCGGAGCCTGCGCCGGACCCCACGAACCGCCAGGACCGGTGGTACCGGGAGGAGATGGCGCCCCGGAGCCCCGGGCTCCGGCCCAGCCCGTGTTCGCGCAGCGCGTACAAGCTGCGCGGGACCGGCCCGCCGTGCTGGGCACCCAGCGGAGGGGTGCGCACACGCCGGGCGACGGCTGTCGGTGCGGCGTGCTGCACTGGCGGACGGTCCGGACGCGTTCCGGATGTGACCGATGAGACAGAACTTCACCGAGGAGAGTGCCGCGTGAGTGCCGAAACGACCGTGCCGTCCGCACTGCTGGCCGGTGACGACGGCTCCAACTACACCGCTCGGCACCTGCTCGTCCTGGAGGGGCTGGAGGCGGTCCGCAAGCGCCCCGGCATGTACATCGGCTCGACCGACAGCCGCGGCCTGATGCACTGCCTGTGGGAGATCATCGACAACTCGGTCGACGAGGCCCTGGGCGGCCACTGCGACCGCATCGAGGTCCTCCTGCACCCCGACTCCTCGGTCGAGGTCCGCGACAACGGGCGCGGCATCCCGGTCGACGTCGAGCCCAAGACCGGGCTGTCCGGCGTCGAGGTCGTCATGACCAAGCTGCACGCCGGCGGCAAGTTCGGCGGCGGCTCCTACGCGGCCTCCGGCGGTCTGCACGGCGTCGGCGCCTCCGTCGTCAACGCCCTCTCGGCCCGCCTGGACGTCGAGGTCGACCGCAGCGGGCACACCCACGCGATGAGCTTCCGCCGCGGCACCCCCGGCATCTTCACCGAGGCCGGCCCGGACGCGCCCTTCGAGGCCGCCAACGGCATGACCAAGGCCCGCAAGGTGCCCAGGACCCGCACCGGCACCCGGATCCGCTACTGGGCCGACCGGCAGATCTTCCTCAAGGACGCCCGCCTCTCCCTGGAGAACCTGCACAACCGGGCCCGGCAGACCGCCTTCCTCGTCCCGGGCCTGACCATCGTCGTGCGTGACGAGCGGCTCACCGAGAGCGAGAAGGCCGAGGAAACGGTCTTCCGCTACGACGGCGGCATCGCCGAGTTCTGCGAGTTCCTGGCCCCCGACAAGCCGGTCTGCGACGTGCTGCGGCTGCGCGGCGAGGGCACCTTCAAGGAGACCGTGCCCGTCCTGGACGACCTCGGCCACATGACGCCCACCGAGGTCACCCGCCACCTCGGCGTGGACATCGCGCTGCGCTGGGGCGCCGGCTACGACACCACTCTGCGCTCGTTCGTCAACATCATCGCCACCCCCAAGGGCGGCACCCACGTCACCGGCTTCGAGCGCTCGCTCGCCAAGACCGTCAACGAGGTGCTGCGCGCGAGCAAGCTGCTGCGCGTGGCCGAGGACGACATCACCAAGGACGACGCCACCGAGGGCCTGACCGCCGTCGTCACCGTCCGCCTCGCCGAGCCGCAGTTCGAGGGCCAGACCAAGGAGGTCCTCGGCACCTCGGCGGCCAACCGGATCGTCGCCGCCGTCCTCGCCAAGGAGCTCAAGGCCTTCCTCACCTCGGCGAAGAAGGACGACAAGCTCCAGGCCAGGGCCGTCCTGGAGAAGGTCGTCGCCGCCGCCCGCACCCGGGTCGCCGCGCGCCAGCACAAGGAGGCCCAGCGCCGCAAGACCGCGCTGGAGACCAGCTCGCTGCCGGCCAAGCTCGCCGACTGCCGCAGCGACGACGTCGAGCGCAGCGAGCTGTTCATCGTCGAGGGCGACTCCGCGCTCGGCACCGCCAAGCTCGCCCGCAACTCCGAGTTCCAGGCGCTGCTGCCGATCCGCGGCAAGATCCTCAACGTCCAGAAGGCCTCGGTGAGCGACATGCTCAAGAACGCCGAGTGCGCCGCGATCATCCAGGTGATAGGGGCCGGCTCCGGCCGCACCTTCGACATCGACCAGGCCCGCTACGGCCGCGTCATCTTCATGGCCGACGCCGACGTCGACGGCTCGCACATCCGCACCCTGCTGCTGACCCTCTTCCACCGCTACATGCGGCCGATGGTCGAGCAGGGCCGGGTGTTCGCCGCGGTGCCGCCGCTGCACCGCATCGAGCTCACCGCCCCCAAGCGCGGCCAGGAGAAGTACCACTACACCTACTCCGACGCCGAACTGCGCTCCACGCTGCTGGAGTTCCAGCGCAAGGGGATGCGCTGGAAGGAGCCGGTGCAGCGGTACAAGGGCCTCGGCGAGATGGACGCCGACCAGCTGGCCGAGACCACCATGGACCCGCGCCACCGCACGCTGCGCCGGATCAACCTGGGCGACCTGGAGCAGGCGGAGAAGATCTTCGACCTGCTGATGGGCAACGACGTCGCCCCGCGCAAGGAGTTCATCGTGGACTCGGCGGCCACCCTGGACCGCTCCCGCATCGACGCCTGACCCGCCCGCCCGCGCGAGGGCCCTCCACCCACGGGTGGAGGGCCCTCGCGCGTGTGCTTCCACCCCCGGTCCACCCGGGCTCCGATCACCGGGCGGCGCCCGATCCGTAGCGTCGGTGAGGTCAGCACACAGCTTCCGTCGGGACGGAGAATCCGATGACCGCCCTCGTCAACATCGTCGTGATCATCGCGGTACTGGCCCTGGTGGTCCGGCGGCAGATGCGCGCGCAGCGCCTGGACACCGAGCGCCGGTTCTGGCTGCTGCCGCTGATCCTCGGGGCGCTCGCGCTGCGCGACCCGCAGCTGATCGACCACGACCACGCGGCGCTCTCCGCCGTCCTGCTCGGCGCCTCCCTCGTCGCGGTGCTCGCCATGGGCTCCGTCTGGGGCTGGACCGTCCGGCTCTGGCGGGCCGCGGACGGCTCGGTCTGGGCCAAGGGCACCAAGGCCACGGTCGCCGCGTGGGTAGGCATGATCGCCATCCGGCTCGGCCTGTACGGGATCGGCTCGGCGATGCACGTCCACCAGGCGGGCAGCGCCCTGATGCTCGGCATCGCGGTCATGCTGCTGGTCCGCTCGCTCGTGGTGAACTGGAGGGCGCGGACCGCCGAGCTGCCCCGGCAGGCCGCCGTGATCGGCTGACCGCGCCGCCGCCCCGCCGCCGCGTTCGAGCCGCCGCCGTGTACGACACCCCCGAGGAGGACCCCGTGACCGGGTACTGGACCCGCTGGCCGGCCCGCGAGGGACTGGAGCGCGAGGCCGAGAGCGGCCCGCGGCGGGTCCTCACCGTGCTCGGCCGGATCGTGATCCTCGTCAGCGTCACCTGGGGGACCTTCGCCGACGGCCGCTTCACCGGCTGGGCGGCGGCGGCCGCAGCCGGCGGGCTGGTGGCCATGGTCGGGCTGAGCACGGTCTACCTGAATACCAGCCGGGCGCAGCGGCTCGTGCCCTCGCTCGCCGCGGCCGGCGCCCTGGTCGGCCTCGGGTGGCTGGCCAACTGGGGCCACGCCATCGTGCTGGCGGACGTCACCTGGCTCGGGCTGGCGGTGATGGCGCTGGTCCGGCTGCCGCCCGCGCCCGCGGTCCTCGTCGCGGTGGCGTCGCTGGGCTCGTACACCGCGGCCAGCTGGGCGAGTTGGCTCAGCGTCGTGACGTCGGTCGGCGGGCTCGGGCTCCTCGGCTTCCTGCTGCGGCTGGACATCGAGGCGCGCGGCACCGCCCGCCGCCTGCTCGCGCAGGAGCGGGCCGCCCGGGCCGCCGAGGCCGAGAGCGCGGCGCTCGCCGAACGGGCCAGGATCGCCCGGGAGATCCACGACGTGCTCGCCCACAGCCTCTCCGCCCAACTCGTCCACCTGGAGGCGGCCCGGCTGATGCTGGACGCCGGGACCGACCGCGAACAGGTCCGCGAACGCGTCGTCGCCGCCCGGCGGATGGCGCAGGACGGGCTGGCCGAGACCCGGCAGGCGCTGTCCGCGCTGCGCGGCGAACTCACCCCGGTGGGGGACTTCCTGGTCGAACTGACCGGACGCGAACGGGCGGTGTTCGGCGTCGTCGGCACGCCCCGGCCGCTGGCCGCCGAGGCCGCGCTCGCCGTGCGGCGCACCGCTCAGGAGGCGGTGACCAACGTGCGCAAGCACGCGCCCGGGGCCCGGTGCGAGGTCGAACTGCGCTACCTGCCGGACGCGGTGGAGCTGGAGGTGCGCAACTCCGCGTCCCCGCGCGGCGCGGCGCCGGGGGAACTGGCCGCCAGCGGCAGCGGGTACGGTCTGCTGGGGATGCGCGAACGCGCGGAACTGCTCGGCGGCACCCTGCTGACGGGCCCGGAGGACGGAGGGTGGCGCGTGCTGCTGCGGGTGCCGGCGTGAGCGCGGGAACGACCAGGGTCCTGGTCGCGGACGACCAGACGGTGGTGCGCGAGGGCATCGTGATGCTGCTCGGCCTGCTGCCCGGGATCGAGGTGGTCGGCGCGGCGGCGGACGGGGAGGAGGCCGTCGCCCTGGTGGAGCGGCATCACCCGGACGTGGTGCTGATGGACCTGCGGATGCCGCGCGTCGACGGCGTCGAGGCGACCAGGCGGATCCGGGCGGCGCACCCGGAGACCGAGGTCGTCGTCCTCACCACCTACGCCGACGACGACTCGCTGTTCCCCGCGCTCCAGGCCGGCGCGCGCGGCTACCTCACCAAGGACGCCGGCGGCGAGGAGATCGCCCGGGCCATCGCGGACGTGCGCTCGGGCGCGGCCGGGCTCTCGCCGCAGGTCCAACTCCGGCTGCTGGAGCGGCTATCGGAGGGCCGCAAAGCCTCCCCGGCGACCCCCGAACCGGCCCCCGCGCCCGCCGCCCGGGCCGCGGAACTGCCCGACGGACTGACCACCCGGGAGGCCGAGGTGCTCGCGCTGATCGCCGAAGGCCTCTCCAACGGTGAGATCGCCCAGCGGCTGTTCGTCAGCCCGGCCACCGTGAAGACGCACATCAACAACCTCTTCGCGAAGACCGCCGTGCGGGACCGGGCACAGGCCGTCGCGTACGCCTTTCGGCACGGAATCACCGGTACGCATCAGTAGTCGGATGAGTGTCTGTCGGATCATCGATCACCTCATCGAGTGAACGTATCTGCAATGGTCAAAACCGCTGCTCAGAGGCCCTCATGATGGTTCGGGTCAGAGTGCCCGCCCGGTTCAGGAGCAGCAGTGCCACAGCAGCAGACGAGCAGTCCCGGGCAGGGGCAGCGATTCGACTGGTGGGCCGCTCCGGCCACCGCGAACGCGCCCGCCGCCGGTCGGCCCAACCAGGGCACCCGGTCGGCCGCCCCCCGGACGGACCGCACGGTGCCGGCGCAGCCGGTGCCGCCCGTCCCGGCCGCCGCGCCGACCGTGCCCGCCGCACCGGCCGTTCCCGCCGCGGTGCCCGTGCCGGCCGCGGTGCCCGCCGCCGCACCGGCCGGCAGCGCGGACAGCACCGAGGTGTACCGGACGGTCCAGGCCAGCGAGGCCTTCCAGGACATCCGGCGCAGCTACCGGTCGTTCGTCTTCCCGGTCAGCAGCGCCTTCCTCGCCTGGTACCTGGCCTACGTCGCCGCCCAGGCCGCCGCGCCCGAGCTGATGCGCACCCCGGTGGCCGGGCCGCTCAACGTCGCCTGGCTGCTCGGCCTGCTGCAGTTCGCCAGCACCTTCCTCCTCACCTGGCTCTACGCCCGCAACGCCCGCACCAAGCGCGACCGCGCCGCCCTCGGCCTGCGCTGGGACACCCAGGACCAGCTCCGATGACCACCGCGGCGTCGACCGCCACCCCACCGCCCGTCGCCCCCACCGGCGACCACCACGACCTCGCGATCCTGCTCTTCGCCGTGATCGTCCTGGTCACCCTCGGCATCACCCTCTGGGTCGGGCGCCGCGGCAGCGCGGCCGAGGACTTCTACGCCGGCGGACGGGACTTCACCCCGCTGCAGAACGGCTTCGCGCTCTCCGGCGACTACCTCTCCGCCGCCTCCTTCCTCGGCGTCGCCGGACTGATCGCCCTCTACGGCTACGACGGCGTGCTCTACAGCATCGGCTTCCTGGTCGCCTGGCTCGTCGTCCTGATGCTGGTCGCCGAACTCGTGCGCAACGCCGGCCGCTACACCCTCGCCGACGTGCTCGCGCTGCGGCTGCGCCGGCGCAAGGTACGGGCCGCGGCCGGCGGCGCCAGCGTCGTCGTCACCCTGCTGTACCTCGTCGCGCAGATGGTCGGCGCCGGCTCGCTCGTCGCCCTGCTGCTCGGCACCAACAGCGCCTCCGCCCGGACCTGGACCATCGTCGCGGTCGGCGGCCTGATGATCGTCTACGTGACGGTCGGCGGCATGCGGGCCACCACCTGGATCCAGATCGTCAAGGCGTTCCTGCTGATCGCCGGATCGGTGCTGCTCACCGTGCTGCTGATGGTCCACTACCACGGCGACCTCTTCGAGCTGATGCGCCAGGCCGCCCGGCACAGCGGCGCCGGCCGGCGCTACCTCGAACCCGGGCTCAAGTACGGCGCGACCTCCACCAGCCGGCTCGACTTCTTCAGCCTCGGCCTCGCCCTCGTGCTCGGCACCGCCGGCCTGCCGCACATCCTGTCCCGCTTCTACACCGTGCCCACCGCCCGGGCCGCCCGCCGCTCCACGATGTGGGCGATCGGCCTGGTCGGCGGCTTCTACCTGATGGCCATCGCGCTCGGCCTCGGGGCCACCGCCCTGGTCGGCTCGGCCGAGGTGCGGCACGCCAACTCGGCCGGGAACACGGCCGTTCCGCTGCTCGCCCTGGTGCTCGGCGGCGGCAACGGCAGCACCGGCGGGGTAGTCCTGTTCGCGGTGATCTCCGCGATCGCCTTCGCCACCATCCTCGCCGTCGTCGCCGGACTCACCCTGGCCTCCTCCGCCGCCTTCGCCCACGACATCTGGGCCGGCGCCTTCCGCGGCTGGTCGCTGCGCCGGCGGACGGACGACGGGGCGCCGCGCACGGAGGAGCCCGTGAGCGACCGCCAGGAGATCGTCGTCGCCCGGATCGCCGCCGTCGGGATCGGCGCGGCGGCCATCGCGATCAGCCTCTTCGCCCAGCAGCTCAACGTGGCCTTCCTGGTCGGCCTGGCCTTCGCCGTCGCCGCCTCCGCCAACCTGCCGGTCCTGCTCTACACGCTGTTCTGGCGGCGCTTCACCGCCCGCGGCGCCGTCTGGTCGGTGTACGGCGGCCTCGTCCCGGCCATCGTGCTCGTCACCTTCTCGCCGGTCGTCTCCGGTACCAAGGTCGCGCTCTTCCCCGGCGTCGACTTCCACTGGTTCCCGCTGGAGAACCCCGGCATCGTCTCCATCCCGCTCGGCTTCCTGGCCGGCTGGATCGGGACGCTCACCTCGCCCGAACCTGCCGACTCCGACCGCTTCGCCGAGCTGGAGGTGCGCGCCCTCACCGGCGCCGGCGCGGCCTGAACCGCACCCCCTGGGACCCCCGGCGGCGGTGAGGCCGCCGGGGGTCCCGTGCTCAGGGCCGGGCCGCCAGCCCGTACCGGTGCTCAGGCCGCCCGGTGTCGCCGTAGCGCAGCGTCAGCCGCAGCCGGCTGTCCCGCTCCAACTGCTTGAGGTAGCGCTGCGCCGTCGAGCGGCTCAGCCCCGTCCCGTCGGCGACCTCCTGCGCGGACAGCGGCCGGCCCGCCCGGCGCAGCACCCCGAGCACCAGGTCCGTCGTCGGTGCCGAGTGGCCCTTCGGCAGCGCCCCGGCCGGGGCCGCGGCGCTGCGCAGGGTCGCGAACAGCCGGTCCACCTCGTCCTGGCCCGCCTCCCGCGCCGCCGGACCGGCCAGCGCGTGCCGCAGCTGCGCGTACGCCGTGAGCTTCTCGCGCAGCCCGGCGAACGTGAACGGCTTGACCAGGTACTGCAGCGCCCCGTGCTGCATCGCCGCGTGCACCGTCGACACGTCCCGGGCGGCCGTCACCATCATCACGTCGCACGCCACCTGCCGCTCCCGCAGCCGGCGCACCAGGGCCAGGCCCGTCTCGTCCGGCAGGTGGTGGTCGAGCAGCAGCAGGTCCACCGGACGGCGCTCCAGCGCCGCCAGCGCCTCCCCGGCCGAGTGCGCCGTGCCCGTCACCCGGAAGCCCGGCACCTTCGCCACGTAGGCGGCGTGCACGTCCGCGACCCGGAAGTCGTCGTCCACCACGAGTACGTCGATCATCACGCCTCCACGAGCCGAGCGGTGAGCAGGGCCTCCGGCAGCTCGACCGTGAACCGGGCGCCGCCCAGCGGCCCCGCGTCGAGCACGATCCGGCCGCCGGTGCGTTCCACCAGCCGCCGCACCATCGCCAGCCCCAGCCCGCGCGGACGGTGCGCGGGCGCGTCCTTGCTGCTCCACCCCTCCTCGAAGACCTGCTCGCGCAGCTCCTCCGGCACGCCCGGGCCGCTGTCCGCGACCTGGAGCAGCAGCGTGGAGCCCGCCGCGGCCAGGGTCACCTCCACCCGGCCGCCCCCGCCCGGTGCCAGCGCGTCCACCGCGTTGTCGACCAGGTTGCCGAGCACCGTCACCAGCGCCCGCGCGTCCACCACCGCGTCCGGCAGGTGCGCCGCCGGGGCCAGCACCAGCCGCACCCCGCGCTCGCCCGCCACCGCGGACTTGCCCGCCAGCAGCGCCGCCACGTGCGGGTCCTGCACCTGCTCGGCGATCCGCGCCGCGACCGCCGCGTGCGAACCGGACTGCTCCGAGATGAACGCCACCGCCTGCTCGTGCCGGCCCAGCTCCAGCAGGCCCAGCAGTGTGTGCATCCGGTTGGCGTGCTCGTGGTCCTGCGCCCGCAGCGCCTCGGTCAGGCTGCGGGTCGTGTCCAGCTCCCGCACCAGCGACTCCAGCTCGGTGCGGTCGCGCAGCGTCACGACCGCGCCCTCGGCGGTCGCCGTCCGGTTCACCACGAGGACCCGGTCGTCCCGGACGGCGGGCAGGTCCGGGCCGGTGATCCGCCCGGCCAGCACGTCCGCCAGCCGCCCCGGCGGCAGCACCTCGTCGGTGCGGCGGCCGGTGCAGTCCGGCGGCAGGCCCAGCAGCCGCACCGCCTCGTCGTTCGCCAGCCGGATCCGGCCGTGTTCGTCCAGCGCCACCATGCCCTCGCGGATGCCGTGCAGCATCGCCTCCCGCTCCACCAGCAGCGCCGAGATGTCGGCCAGCGCGATGTTGTGCGTCCGGCGCTTGAGCCGTCGGGCCAGCACCAGCGTCGCGACCGTGCCCGCGGCCAGGCCGGCGCCCGCGCACAGCAGGATCCCGGTCAGCATCTTCAGCAGCCGGCGGCGGATCGAGTCGTCGCTGATGCCGACCGACACCTCGCCGACGATCCGCCCGTCCGCGAGCCGCAGCGGCACCTTGCCGCGCGCGGTGCGGCCCAGCGTGCCCTGCTGGATCGCGGTGACGCTGAGCCCGCTGAGCGCGGGCTCCGGGTCGGTGCTGACCCGGTGGCCGATCCGGTCCGGGTCGGTGTGCGAGAGCCGGATCCCGTCCAGGTCGGTGACCACGACGAAGCTCGCGCCGGTGGCCAGGCGGATCTGCTCGGCGTTGCGCTGGGCCGTCGCGGAGTCCCGGGCGGCGGCGGCCCGGGCGATCACCTCGTCGGTGGCGGTGGCCTGGGCGATGGACAGGGCGCGCTGCATCGCGTCGTGGTCGAGCTCGCTGCTGACCGGGGCGAGGAACAGCCCGGCGGTCACGGCGGTGACACCGACGCTGACGACGGTCTGGCTGAGCAGCAGCTGCGCGAAGACCCGGCGGGGCCAGCGGGGGAGCTTCATCCGGGCCTCCTCTCGGCGGCCGTGGGGGCGTGGGGGCGGCGTGGGGGTCGTACCGGGGGCGGACGGGGGTCGGGACACCCTACGTTTCCGGCGTGTTTCTGTCAGCCGCGTCCCCGCAGTTGTAGCGGAAGCAAAACGAGCAGAACACCCCTCAACGCGGAGAAGCCGCACTACGCGGAGAAGGCTCCCGCCGGGGCCCGGCCCGCTCCTACCTTCTCGGGGCAAGCACTGACCCGGGAGGTCACACATGAGCGAGCGCAGCGAGCGAATCATCAAGAGGTGCCGGTCCTGCGAAGCACCTGCCGAGCGAAGCGAGGCGGGGGCATGAGCAAGACCCCGGCGATCGAGCTGTCCGGCGCGACCAAACGGTTCCGCACCCCCTCGGGGGCGCTGCACACCGCCGTCCGCGATCTCGATCTGACCGTCGCCCAGGGCGAGTTCGTCGCCGTCGTCGGCCCGACCGGCTGCGGCAAGTCCACCACGCTGACGCTGGTCAGCGGCTTGGAGGAGCCCACCGAGGGCGAGGCCCGGGTGTACGGGGAGCCGGTCCGCGGGATCCACCCCCGGGTCGGGTTCGTCTTCCAGCAGGACGCCGTCTTCCCCTGGCGCACCGTCCTGTCGAACGTCATGGCCGGCCCCCGCTTCCGGGGCGTGCCCGCCGCCGAGGCCAGGGAACGGGCCCGGGACTGGCTCGGCCGGGTCGGGCTCGGCGCCTTCGAGGACCGCTACCCGCACCAGCTGTCCGGCGGCATGCGCAAGCGCGTCGCGCTCGCCCAGACCTTCGTCAACGACCCGGACATCCTGCTGATGGACGAGCCGTTCTCGGCGCTGGACGTGCAGACCCGCGCGCTCATGTCCGACCAGCTGCTGGAGCTGTGGGCCGGTACCGGCTCGTCCGTCGTCTTCGTGACCCACGACCTCGACGAGGCCATCGCGCTCGCCGACCGGGTGGTCGTCATGACCGCCGGTCCGGCGACCGTCAAGGAGATCTTCACCGTCGACCTGCCGCGACCGCGCACCGTGGAGGCCGTCCGCCTGGAACCGAGGTTCGTCGAGCTGTACCGCGAGATCTGGGCCTCGCTCGGCGAAGAGGTGCGCATCACCCGGGAGAGAGGAGCGGGTCGTGCCGCTTGAGACCGCGTCGGCCGTGCCGGGTGCACCGGCCGTCCCCACCACGAGGACCGAGGCCCGCGAACGGGCCGCGCGCAACCGGAAGCTGGGCGTGTACGGCGCCCGGTTCGCGGTGCTCGTCGCCTTCCTGGGCCTGTGGGAGGTGTGCGCCCGGACGGAGGTCATCGACCCGTTCAACTTCTCCCAGCCGTCGCGGATCTGGGACCAGATCCGGCAGTGGATCACCCACGGCACCGCCCAGGGCTCGCTCGGCGAGCAGATCGGCTACACCCTCTACGAGGCCCTCTCCGGCTGGGTGATCGGCGTCGTCGCCGGCGTGCTGCTGGGCATCGCGCTCGGCCGGATCCGCTTCCTGGCCGACGTGTTCGGACCCTACGTCAAGGTGCTCAACGCGATCCCGCGCATCGTCCTCGCGCCGATCTTCCTGATCTGGTTCGGCCTCGGCCCGGCCTCCAAGGTCGCCTCCGCCGTGGTGCTGGTGTTCTTCCCGGTGTTCTTCAACGCCTTCCAGGGCGCCCGCGAGGTGGACCGCAACCTCGTCGACAACGCCCGGATCCTCGGCGCGGACAACCGCAAGGTCACCCTGCAGGTCGTCATCCCGGCCGCCACCACGTGGATCTTCACCAGCCTCCACGTCAGCTTCGGCTTCGCGCTGATCGGCGCCATCGTCGGCGAGTACATCGGTGCCACCAAGGGCCTCGGCCTGCTCGTCGCCGCCGCCCAGGGCACCTTCAACTCGGCCGGTGTGTACGCCGCGATGACGATCCTCGCCGTCGTCGCGCTGCTGACCGAAGGCCTGCTGACCTTCGCCGAGAAGAAGCTCTTCCGCTGGAAGCCCGCCGACGCGGGCGACGGCCGCTGAACCCCCCTCGTCCGCAGTAGAGAGGCACCCCCCACCCATGCGCCCGAACCCGACCGGCAGAGCCGCTGCCGCCGCCCTCGCCGCCGCCCTCCTCCTCCCGCTCTCCGCCTGCGCCAACGACGCCGCCACGTCCGCCCACGGCGCCGCCGCGCCGGCCGGCAGGCAGGTGGACGGACCCAAGGTCAAGATCATGGTCGGCGGCCTGGACAAGGTCATCTACCTCCCCGCGATGCTCACCCAGCGGCTCGGCTACTTCGCCGACGCCGGCGTCAACGTCGAGCTGCTGACCGAGCCCGCCGGCGTCAACGCCACCACCGCCCTGCTCGCCGGCGACGTCCAGGGGGCCGTCGGCTTCTACGACCACACCATCGACCTCCAGGCCAAGGGCAAGAACGTCGAGTCCGTCGTCCAGTTCGCCCAGGCCCCCGGCGAGGTCGAGCTCGTCTCCGCCAAGCAGGCCGACGCCATCAAGTCCGGTGCCGACTTCAAGGGCAAGAAGCTCGGCGTCACCAGCATCGGCTCCTCGACCGACTTCCTCACCAAGTACCTCGCGGTCAAGAACGGCGCCTCCGTCAGCGAGTTCAGCCCGATCGCCGTCGGCGCCGGCCAGACCTTCGTCGCCGCGCTCCAGCAGGGCAGCATCGACGCCGGGATGACCACCGACCCGACCGTCGCCAACGTCCTCGACAAGGGCCTCGGCAAGATCCTCTACGACATGCGCACCCCCGAGGGCTCGCGCCAGGCGCTCGGCGGCCTCTACCCGTCGTCCTCGCTCTACATGGCCACCGACTGGGTGGAGAAGAACAAGGACACCACCCAGAAGCTCACCAACGCCTTCGTCAAGACCCTCAAGTGGATGTCCACGCACACCCCCGAGGAGATCGCCGCGCAGATGCCCGCCGACTACGCGCAGGGCGGCGCCGATCAGTACGCGGCTGCGATCAAGTCGACGCTGCCGATGTTCACCACCGACGGGGTGATGCCGGCCGACGGGCCGAAGACCGTCCTCACCGTGCTCGCCGCGTTCCACCCGGACGTGAAGGGCAAGGAGGGCTCGATCGACCTCTCCCGCACCTACACCACGGAGTTCGTCGGCAAGGCCACCGGCTGACCCCGAACAGGCCGCCGGCTGACCCCGGACCGGTCCGGCGGTCCCGCGCTCACCCCCACGGGCGCGGGGCCGCCGCTTCCGGCCGCCCGGGTCGCCGCCTCGGGGCGCCCCGGTCTCAGACGCCCCGGACGCTCAGCACGTCCATCCGCGACGGCGTGCCCTCCGCCTTCCCGCAGCTCTCCGGACGCGGCGGCTCGCTCCGGCCCTCCAGCACGTCCGCCTCCCACGCCCGGCCGTCCGCATGCAGCACCGTGACCAGCCAGCGGCCCTCGCCGTCCGGCCGCTGCAGCACGGTCAGCGCGTCCACCCGGGTCTCGCCGATCGCCAGCCGCACCGCGTGGTCCGCCGCCTGGCCCGGACGGTCCCAGCCCGAGCAGCCCCGCGACCACTCCGGCACCATGTGCCCGGCCGCCGTCGCCGCCAGTACCTCCTTGGCCGTCTCCGCCGTGAGCCGGCCGTACGCGTAGCCGGACGGCAGCACCAGCATCGTGGGGGAGAAGCGGTGGCCGCCCAGGTGCGTCACCTCCCACACCTCGCTGTGCCCGGCCGCCGCCAGGTCCGCCGCCAACGGCCGGCCCAGCAGCGCGCAGCAGCGGTCGCGCCGCCCGTTCGTGCACACCAGCGCCACCGGGCCGCCCACGTGCTCCGCGCCGAACCCCGCGTGGTCGCCAACACCCAGCGCCGCGAAGTCCAGGCCCAGCAGCTCCGCCGGATCGGCCACGGCGGCCCGGCGCACCCAGCCGCGGCCCGGCACCGTGTGCGCCACGATCACCTCGTGCCGCGCCGTCGGCAGGCAGTCCGCGTGCCGGCCCGGCCGGCGGATCAGCGCCACCCGCACGCCCGTCCCGGCCGCGGCGGCCTCCAGCGCGTGCCCCGTCTCCGCGTCCAGGTGGCTCTCGCCCAGCGCCTTCGCGCCCCACGGCCCGTTCTGCTCCACCAGAAGCCAGGTGGTCGCCACCGCCGCCGTGGCGGCCAGCGGCTCCGAAAGTTCACGCGACCGCGTCGCACAGGTGCTCACGCGGGCAAGGCTACCCTCAGCCCTCCGGCCGCCCCTCCGCGTCGCGGCACGGCCGACCGGCCCCCCAACGGCGGAGGAGGGGCACCCGACGGGCACCCCTCCTCCGCTCACCCGGTCGTACCGGCCGCGCTGATCACGCCGGCCGCGCCGGTCACGCCGGACCCGCGACCACCGCGATCGGCGTCGTCACCGGCGTACCCGAACCGTCCCGGCGCGGATCCCGCTCCGGCAGCTCCACCGGCGCGCCCTTCGCCGTCGCCGCCCGGGCCGGCACCGCACCCGCCCACGCGAACGTCAGCAGGTCCTCACCGCGCAGGAACCGCTGGCAGCGGACACCGCCCGTCGCCCGGCCCTTGCGCGGGTACTGCTCGAACGGCGTCACCTTCCACGTCGACTGCTCCTCGCCCGTCAACGTGCCCGACGCACCCGCCACCGACACCACCACCGCGTCCGCCGCCGGATCCACCGCCGTGAACGACAGCACCCGCGCCCCGTCCGCCAGCTTGATCCCCGCCATGCCACCCGCCGGACGCCCCTGCGGACGCACCTGACCCGCCGGGTACCGCAGCAACTGCGCGTCCGACGAGATGAAGACCAGGTCCTCCTCGCCGGTGCGCAACTCCACCGCACCCACCAGCTCGTCACCCTCCTTGAGGGCGATCACCTCGAACTCGTCCTTGTTCGCGGGCCACTCCGGCACCACCCGCTTCACCACGCCCTGCACCGTGCCCAGCGCCAGCCCCGGCGACGACTCGTCCAGCGTCGTCAGCGCCAGCGCCCGCTCACCCGCCTCCAGCCGCAGGAACTCCCCGACCGCCGCCCCGCCCGCCAGCGTCGGCGACGGCGTCGGCGGCAGCGCCGGCAGATCGATCACCGGCAGCCGCAGCACCCGGCCCGCCGACGTCACCACACCCACGTCCGCCCGCGCCGTCGCCGGCACCGCCGACACGATCACGTCGTGCCTCGCCCGCGCCTCCGACAGCTCGAACGGCTCCCCGTCCGCCGTCCGCGCCAGCAGACCCGTCGACGACAGCAGCACCCGGCACGGATCGTCCGCCACCTCCAACGGCACCGCCAGCGCCGCCGACGGCACCGCGCCCGCCTCCAGCAACACGGTGCGCCGCTCCGTCCCGAACTGCTTGCCCACCGCACCCAGTTCGGACGACACCACGCTGCGCAGCTTCGCGTCCGACTCCAGGATCTCCGTCAGGTCCGCGATCTCCGACAGCAGCTTCGCCTGCTCCTGCTCCAGCTCCACCCGGTCGAAACGCGTCAGCCGGCGCAGCGGCGTGTCCAGGATGTACGCCGTCTGCGTCTCCGACAGCGAGAAGCGCTCCATCAGACGCTCCTTCGCCTGCCCCGCGTTGTCGCTCGACCGGATGATCGCGATCACCTCGTCGATGTCGACCAGCGCCACCAGCAGGCCCTCGACCAGGTGCAGCCGCTCCTGCCGCTTGCGCCGGCGGAAGTCGCTGCGCCGCCGCACCACCGTGAACCGGTGGTCGACGTACACCTCCAGCAGCTCCTTCAGCCCCAGCGTCAGCGGCTGGCCGTCCACCAGCGCCACGTTGTTGATGCCGAACGTCTCCTCCATCGGCGTCAGCTTGTACAGCTGCTCCAGGAGCGCCTCCGGCACGAAGCCGTTCTTCACCTCGATCACCAGCCGCAGCCCGTGCACGCGGTCGGTCAGGTCCTTGACGTCCGCGACGCCCTGCAGCTTCTTCGCGTTGACCAGGTCCTTGATCTTCGAGATGACCTTCTCCGGGCCGACGTTGTACGGCAGCTCCGTCACGACGATGCCCTTGCGGCGCGCCGTCACCGCCTCCACCGTCGCCGTCGCCCGGATCTTGAACGTCCCGCGGCCCGACTCGTACGCGTCCCGGATCCCTGCCAGGCCCACGATCCGCCCGCCCGTCGGCAGGTCCGGACCCGGCACGAACCGCATCAGCGTGTCCAGGTCCGCGCTCGGGTGCTTGATCAGGTGCCGGGCCGCCGCCACCACCTCGGACAGGTTGTGCGGCGGCATGTTCGTCGCCATGCCCACCGCGATGCCCGTCGCACCGTTCACCAGCAGGTTCGGGAACGCCGCCGGCAGCGCCAGCGGCTCCTGCTCACTGCCGTCGTAGTTCGGCCCGAAGTCGACCGTGTCCTCGTGGATCGACTCCACCAGCGCCATCGCCGCCGGCGTCAGCCGCGACTCGGTGTACCGCATCGCCGCCGGCGGGTCGTCGTTGCCCAGCGAACCGAAGTTCCCGTGCCCGTCGATCAGCGGCAACCGCATCGAGAACGGCTGCGCCATCCGGACGACCGCGTCGTAGATCGACTGGTCACCGTGCGGGTGCAGGCGACCCATCACCTCGCCCACCACACGCGCGCACTTCACGTGCGCGCGCTCCGGACGCAGGCCCATCTCGTTGGCCTGGTACAGGATCCGCCGGTGCACCGGCTTCAGACCGTCCCGCGCGTCGGGCAGCGCGCGCGAGTAGATCACCGAGTAGGCGTACTCCAGGAAGGAGCCCTGCATCTCGTCCACGACGTCGACATCGAGGATCCGCTCCTCGAAGTCTCCGGGCGGCGGGGTCTGCGAACTGCGGCGGGCCATCGCGGCGGGGCTCCCTTACGTCTCGCTTGCGCTGTGTCTCGGTCAGTCTCTGTCGCCATGCCGGCTGCCCCCGTCAACAGGGCGCGGCGCCCCCATTGTGGACCCTCGCACCGACACTCCCGGCCAGCGCCCCTCTTCCGCCCCTGGCGAACGCCCCCTCCGCGCGGACACATCCACGCCCCTCGCGCGTTGCACCACAATGGGGGACGCCACACGAACCCCGACATCGACGACGGGAAGGACCCGAGCGCATGGCCAACCCGGCCCCCGCCTCCAGCCGAGGCATCGCCATCACCGAGCACCGCCTGGAGAACGGCCTGCGCGTCGTCCTCTCCGAGGACCACCTCACCCCGGTCGCCGCGGTCTGCCTCTGGTACGACGTCGGCTCGCGCCACGAGGTCAAGGGCCGCACCGGCCTCGCCCACCTCTTCGAACACCTCATGTTCCAGGGCTCGGCCAACGTCTCCAACAACGGCCACTTCGAGCTCGTCCAGGGCGCCGGCGGCTCGCTCAACGGCACCACCAGCTTCGAGCGCACCAACTACTTCGAGACCATGCCCGCCCACCAGCTGGAGCTCGCCCTCTGGCTGGAGGCCGACCGCATGGGCTCCCTCCTCGCCGCACTCGACGAGACCTCCATGGAGAACCAGCGGGACGTCGTCAAGAACGAGCGCCGCCAGCGCTACGACAACGTCCCCTACGGCACCGCCTTCGAGAAGCTCACCGCGCTCTCGTTCCCCGACGGCCACCCGTACCACCACACCCCCATCGGCTCCATGGCCGACCTCGACGCCGCCACGCTGGAGGACGCCCGCACGTTCTTCCGCACGTACTACGCGCCCAACAACGCCGTCCTCTCCATCGTCGGCGACATCGACCCCGAACAGACCATCGCCTGGGTCGAGAAGTACTTCGGCAGCATCCCCGCCCACGACGGCAAGCAGCCCCCGCGCTCCGGCGAACTCCCCGACACCATCGGGCGCGAACTGCGCGAGGAGATCCACGAGGACGTCCCCTCCCGCGCCCTCATGGCCGCCTACCGCCTCCCGCACGACGGCACCCGCGAAGCCGACGCCGCCGACCTCGCCCTCACCATCCTCGGCAGCGGCGAATCCAGCCGCCTCTACAACCGCCTCGTGCGCCGCGACCGCACCGCCGTCGCCGCCGGCTTCGGCCTGCTCCGCCTCGCCGGCGCCCCCAGCCTCGGCTGGCTCGACGTCAAGACCTCCGGCGACGCCACCCTCCAGCAGATCGACACCGCCGTCGACGAGGAACTCGCCCGCTTCGCCGCCGAAGGCCCCACCCCCGAGGAACTCGAACGCGCCCAGGCCCAGATCGAGCGCGAATGGCTCGACCGGCTCACCACCGTCGCCGGCCGCGCCGACGAACTCTGCCGCTACGCGGTCCTGTTCGGCGACCCCAAGCTGCTCAACGACGCCCTCCCCAAGGTCCTCGACGTCACCGCCGACGAGGTCAGGGCCGTCGCCAAGGCCCGACTCCACCCCGACAACCGGGCCGTCCTCGTCTACGAGCCGACCACGGCCGACACCGACGCCGCTTCCGACGCCGCTTCCGAAGAGGAGGGTGCCGCCGCATGAGCACCGACTACGTCCCCGCCATGACCTTCCACCCCCAGCCCCGGCCCGGCACCCCGAGCCCCTGGGCCTTCCCCGCCCCCGAGCGCACCGCCCTCGCCAACGGCATCACCGTCCTGCACTGCCACCGCCCCGGCCAGCAGCTCGTCGCCGTCGAGGTCCTCGTCGACGCCCCGCTCGCCGCCGAACCGGCCGGCCTCGACGGCGTCGCCGCCATCCTCGCCCGCGCCCTCAGCGAAGGCACCGACACCCTCACCGCCGAGGAGTTCGCCAGCGAACTCGAACGCGCCGGCGCCACCCTCGACGCCCACGCCGACCACCCCTGCATCCGCGTCTCCCTCGAAGTCCCCGCCTCCCGCCTCCAGCGCGGCCTCGCCCTCCTCGCCGACGCCCTGCGCGCCCCCGCCCTCCCCGAGGACGAGATCGAGCGCCTCGTCGCCAACCGCCTCGACGAGATCGTCCACGAGCAGGCCAACCCCGCCCGGCGCGCCGCCAAGGCCCTCTACGCCGAACTCTTCGACGCCGCCGACCGCCTCTCCCGCCCCCGCAGCGGCACCGCCGACACGGTCAAGTCCATCAACCGCGCCGCCGTCAAGGCCTTCTACGACGCCCACGTCCGGCCCGCCACCAGCACCGTCGTCGTGGTCGGCGACCTCACCGGCGTCGACCTGCCCGCCCTCCTGGAGAGCACCCTCGGCACCTGGACCGGCACCCCCGCCGCGGCCTCCGTCCACGCCCCCGTCACCGCCGACGACCACGGCCGCGTCGTCATCGTCGACCGGCCCGACTCCGTCCAGACCCAGCTCCTCATCGGCCGCATCGGCCCCGACCGCCACCACCCCGACTGGCCCGCCCAGACCCTCGGCACCTACTGCCTCGGCGGCACCCTCACCTCCCGCCTCGACCGCGTCCTGCGCGAGGAGAAGGGCTACACCTACGGCGTCCGCTCCTTCGCCCAGCCGCTGCGCTCGGCCGCCGACGGCAGCGGGCGCGCGCTGCTCGCCATCAGCGGCTCGGTGGACACCGCCTCCACCGCCCCGGCCCTCAAGGACGCCTGGACGATCCTGCGCACCCTCGCCGCCGAGGGCCTCACCGACGCCGAGCGCGACGAGGCCGTGCAGTTCCTGGTCGGCGTCGCCCCGCTCAAGTACGAGACCGCGGGCTCGGTCGCCGGCACCCTCGCCGACCAGGTCGAGCAGCACCTGCCCGACGACTACCAGGCCGAGGTCTACCGCCGGCTCGCCGAACTGCCCACCGCCGAGGCCACCGAGGCCGTCGTCGCCGCCTTCCCGCCGGACCGGCTGGTCACCGTGCTGGTCGGCGACGCCGCCGTGATCGCGGACGACGTGCGGAAGCTCGGCATCGGCGAGGTCACGGTCGTCAGCTGACCCTCTCCGGTGCACGGCAGGCCCGTTGGAGCGATCGCCGCTCCGGCGGGCCTGCCGCGTTTTTAAATCCGTTGCGGGCCGCGGCCGTTCCGTGGATAGATGTTCCCCGGCACAGACGTACGAAGTCTGACTCTGACGAACGAAGGGAGGCGGTCACCATGCGGGTCGAGCGAACCATACGACGACGCTCCCCAAGGCCGCTCTCCCCCTGTGCCCTGGGCGCCTGAGCCCCCTTTTCTGGTCTTCCCCGAGCCGCGCCGGGATCTGTTCGCGTGCGGCAACTCCCTTTGAAACAAGCGACCTTGGAGGTCGAACACCCATGTCGTACACCGAAGTGCCCGGAATCCGGGTCCCCATCCGGATGTGGACCGACCCGGCCACCGTCGAGGGCGAGGCCATGCAGCAGCTGCGCAACATCAGCTCCCTGCCCTGGCTCCACGGCCTCGCCGTCATGCCCGACGTCCACCTGGGCAAGGGCGCGACGGTCGGCTCCGTCATCGCCATGAAGGGCGCCGTCTGCCCGGCGGCGGTCGGCGTGGACATCGGCTGCGGAATGAGCGCGGTGAAGACCTCCCTCACCGCCAAGGACCTCCCGGACGACCTGTCCCGCCTCCGCTCCAAGATCGAGCAGGCCATCCCGGTCGGCCGCGGCCTCCACACCGACCCGGTCGACCCGCGCAAGCTCCACGGCTTCGCGACGGCGGGGTGGGACGACTTCTGGCAGCGGTTCGACGGTGTGGCAGATTCGGTCAAATGGCGTCGCGAACGTGCCATGCAGCAGATGGGAACGCTCGGAAGTGGGAATCACTTCTCGGAAGTGTGCTTGGATGATAGTGGGACTATCTGGCTGATGCTGCACTCCGGATCGCGCAACATCGGCAAGGAGCTGGCTGAGCATCACATGGGTGTCGCTCGCTCGCTGCCGCACAATCAGGGGCTGGTGGACCGGGATCTCGCAGTCTTCATCGCGGACACGCCGCAGATGGCGGCCTACCGCCAGGACCTCTTCTGGGCCCAGGAGTACGCCAAGAACAATCGTGCGGTGATGATGGCGCTCTTGCAGGACGTCGTCCGCCGCGAGTTCCCCAAAGCGAAGGTCACGTTCGACGAGGTCATCAGCTGCCACCACAACTACGTTGCGGAGGAGAGCTACGACGGCGTCGATCTGCTCGTGACCCGCAAGGGTGCGATCCGGGCCGGCTCCGGCGACTACGGAATCATCCCGGGCTCGATGGGCACCGGTTCGTACATCGTCCGCGGCCTCGGCAACAAGGCGGCGTTCAATTCGGCCTCGCACGGCGCCGGTCGCAAGATGAGCCGGACCGCCGCGAAGAAGCGGTTCACCACGCGCGACCTGGTCGAGCAGACCAAGGGCGTGGAGTGCCGCAAGGACAGCGGCGTCGTCGACGAGATCCCGGGTGCTTACAAGTCCATCGAGAAGGTCATCGAGCAGCAGAAGGACCTCGTCGAGGTGGTCGCCCACCTGAAGCAGGTCGTCTGCGTCAAGGGCTGACACCGGCGGTCGGCAATGCGGAGAGGGGTGCACGTCAAATTCTGTGCACCCCTCTCGGGCTGGTCCGTACGCCCGCTCAGGCGGCGGCGGGGAGTTCTTCGAGGCCTTCGGCGACGAGCTTGGCGAGGCGGTCGAGGGCCTCGTCGGCGTTCTCGGCGTCGGTGGCGAGGATGACCTCTTCGCCGCCCTGGGCGCCGAGGGCGAGCAGGCCGAGCATGGAGGCGGCGTTGACGGGGTTGCCGCCGGGCTTGGCGATGGTGATCGGCACGCCGGTGGCCGTCACGGCCCGGACGAAGATGGAGGCGGGACGGGCGTGCAGGCCCTCGGCCCAACCGATGGTGACGCGGCGCTCGGCCATGAGACGTGCCTTTCCGGTGAAGCTGGTCACGGCCGTGCTCGGGGAAGCGGCCATGTTGTCTAGACCAGTGTTGCACGCAGTCGACCCCGGCGAGCCGCCGCGTTCGGGAGTTGTGATTGTTTCTTTTCGGGGCATTTTCCTGGCATAAGGCCCGGCCAGTGGCCCTGTCCACCCTGCCGCGCGTGCACGCCGGGCGCCATTCGGCCCGCCGCCGGATAACCTGACGATCGTGGACGACTCCGCGGCGGCGCAGCACCCAGGGCATCCGGACTATCCGCAGCACTGGGAGGCCGACATCCTGCTGCGCGACGGCGGCACGGCCCGGATCCGGCCGATCACTCCCGCCGATGCCGAGCGGCTGGTGGAGTTCTACGAGCAGGTCTCGGACCAGTCGAAGTACTTCCGTTTCTTCGCGCCCTATCCGAAGCTCTCGGAGAAGGACGTCCGCCGGTTCACGCACCACGACTTCGTGAACCGGGTGGCGCTGGCCGTGGTGGTCCGGGACCGTTTCATCGCGACGGTGCGGTACGACCGGATCGATGCCGAGGGCCGTCCGTCGGACTCCGGGACGGATGCCGAGGTGGCGTTCCTGGTGCAGGACGCGCATCAGGGCCGCGGGGTGGCGTCGGCGCTGCTGGAGCACATCGCGGCGGTGGCGCAGGAGCGGGGGATCCGTCGTTTCCAGGCGGAGGTGCTGCCGGAGAACCGGAAGATGGTGAAGGTCTTCACGGACGCCGGCTACACGCAGCACCGGAGTTTCGCGGACGGTGTGGTGCACCTGGAGTTCGACCTGGAGCAGACGGACCGCTCGCTGGCGGTGATGCGGGCGCGGGAGCATCGTGCGGAGGCGCGTTCGGTGCAGCGGCTGCTCACGCCGCGTTCGGTGGCGGTGATCGGGGTTTCGCGCAATCCGCAGACGGTGGGGCGGGCGCTGCTGCGGGATCTGCTGGGCGGTTTCGACGCCGAGTTCGAGAGCAAGCGCGGGGACGGGGAGGCCTTGCGTCCCGTGTACGCGGTGAACCGCAAGGCTCCGGCCGGGACGGAGCTGGACGGTGTCCCGGTGTACCGCTCGATCCGGGACGTCCCGGGGCCGGTGGACCTGGCCGTGATCGCCGTCCCCGAGAGTGCGGTGCCGGCGACGGTCGCCGAGTGCGGCGCCCACGGGGTGCAGGGCCTGGTCGTGGTGACGGCGGGGTACGCGGAGACGGGCCCGGAGGGCCGTGACCGCCAGCGGGCGCTGGTGCGGCAGGCCCGTGCGGCGGGGATGCGGGTGGTCGGTCCGAACGCCTTCGGTCTGATCAGCACGGATCCCGGGCAGCCGTTGAACGCCTCGTTGGCGCCGCACCTGCCGCGGCGCGGCGGTTTCGGGATCTTCTGCCAGTCCGGGGCGATCGGGGTGGCGCTCCTGGAGGCCGCGCACCGCCGGGGGCTCGGCGTCTCGTCGTTCGCGTCGGTCGGCAACCGGTCCGACGTCTCCGGCAACGACTTCCTGCAGTACTGGGCGGAGGACGACGCGACCGAGGTGGTGCTGCTCTACCTGGAGTCGTTCGGCAATCCGCGCAAGTTCACCCGGATCGCCCGCCGTCTGGCCGCGGCGAAGCCGGTGGTCGTCGTGAAGGGTGCGCGCCACACCGGGAGCCTGCCGCCGGGCCACGCCGTGCCGGCCACGGCGACGGGGTTGCGCGACGCGACGGTGGACGCGCTGTTCGAGCAGGCCGGGGTCACCCGGGTGGAGACGATCACCGAGCTGTACGACACCGGTGAGCTGCTGGTCCAGCAGCCGCTGCCGCCGGGGGACCGGGTCGCCGTGGTCGGCAATTCGGACTCGCTGGGCCTGCTGACGTACGACGCCTGCCTGAGCGCGGGCCTGCGCCCCCGTACGCCCGTGGACCTGACCACCGGTGCGACCGGTGAGAACTTCCGGATCGCGCTGGACGTCGCCCTGTCCGATCCCGCCGTGGACGCCGTGATCGCCGTCGCGATCCCGCCGATCGGCACGTCCGCGCACGCGTTCATGGGCGGCCGGCTGGCCGGTCCGGAGGATCCGGAGATGGGTTCGGACGATCCGGAGATCGCCACGGCGCTGCTCGAAGCCGGTGAGCGGGCGCGGGAGTTGGGCAAGCCGCTGGTGCTGGCGCACCTGGCGCTGACCGATCTGCCGCTGCGGCTGCGTCCGGGCGGCATCCCGGCGTTCGCGGCGCCGGAGCGTGCGGTGCGGGCCCTCGCCCACGCCGTGCACTACGGGCAGTGGCGGCGCCGGATGGCGGAGGCGGAGGAGACGGCCCGGGTGCCGGAGCTGGACCGGATCGACGAGCCGGGGGCCCGCGTGCTGGTGGACGCGGCGCTGAACACCCGCGCGGCGATTGCGGCCCGTACCCAGCCGGGCGGCGCCCGGATCACGCTGCCCGACGCGGAGACCCGCGCGCTGCTGGCCCACTACGGCATCGACGTCTCGCCGACCCTGCCCGCCCCGGACGAGGGGACGGCGGTGCGGGCGGCGTCGGCGCTGGGTTACCCGGTGGCGCTGAAGGCGACCGCCCCGCACCTGCGCCACCGCCCCGACCTGGGCAGCGTCCGCCTGGACCTGACCGGCGAGCCGGGCCTGCGCCGGGCCCACCGCGAGCTGGACGCCCTGCTCGGCGGGGCGGCGCAGGCCGAGCTGGTGGTGCAGCGGCTGGCGCCGCGCGGGGTGGACACCGTGATCGGCGCCACGGTCGACCCGGCGGTGGGCGCGATCCTGTCCTTCGGTCTGGCGGGGGCGCCGGCCGAACTGCTGGGCGATGTCGCGCACCGGCTGGTTCCGGCCACCGATCAGGATGTCGCCGGGCTGATCCGGGAGGTGCGGGCGGCTCCGCTGCTGTTCGGCTGGCGGGGTGCGGAGGCGGTGGACACGGGCGCGCTGGAGGAGCTGCTGCTGCGGGTGTCGCGGCTGGTGGACGATCTGCCGGAGGTCGCGTCGGTGGATCTCGAACCGGTGGTCGTGGCCCCGCACGGGCTGGCGATCCTGGGGGCGCGGGTGCGCATCGCGCCCCTGCCCGTCCGCAGTGATCTGGGCCCGCGCGCCATGAGCAGCCTGTAACCTTCCTTGGTTGCGCCTGCCCGTGGGCGCTGTTGTCCGAAGCTCGGCGCCGCGCCGCCCGCTTCGTCGGCGGACCATGCCAGGATGGAGTTATGGCGAAGACCGGTACCACCACCACTCAGGACCTGCGCTCGGCGATCGAGCGCAGTGGCTACTACCCGGCCCTGGTGTCCGAAGCGGTGGAGTCCGCGGTTGGCCCGGAGCCGATCAGCTCGTACCTGGTGCACCAGGAGACGACGTTCGACGCCAACGAGGTGCGCCGGCACGTCACCGTGCTGGTGCTGACCCCGACCCGGTTCGTGGTGAGCCACACCGACGAGCAGACCGGGGACGCCGCCGGCCCGTCGGTGCCGCTGGCGACGACGTCGACGGAGAGCGTCCGGCTGGACCGGATCGGTTCGGTCGTGGTGAGCCGGATGGTGGCGAACCCGGAGACGTACACGCCGGGCACGTTGCCGCGCGAGGTCGTGCTGACGATCGGCTGGGGCGCGGTGCAGCGGCTGGACCTGGAGCCGGCGGGCTGCTCGGACCCGAACTGCGAGGCGGACCACGGCTACACGGGTTCGGCGACGGCTGACGACCTGTCACTGCGGGTGAGCGAGGCCGGCGACGGTCCGGAGACGGTCGCGCAGGCGCTGGTGTTCGCCCGGGCGCTGTCGGACGCGACGGTCAGCAACGGCCCGCGGGCCTGAGCCCCGCCCCCGCCCGACCGCCCGCGTAGAACGACCGCCCGCGCAGGACGACTGCTCACGCAGGACGACTGCTCGCGTAGAACGACCGCCCGCGTAGAACGACCGCCCGCCTGGAACGACTGCCCGCTCAGGACGACTGCCGCCCACCGCGCCGCCGACCGCCACGAAACCGGATCCATGTCTTTCGCACCTTCCGACGGCTACGACGCCTTCGAGATCCTCGATCCCGCCACCGCCCCCGCTCCCGCCTACGGCAGCGGTTCGCTCTGCGACCTGCTGCCCTCGGTCGCGGCGGGGCTGGGTGTCGAGGGCTTCTCGGCGACGCTGCCGATCGCCCCGGCCGACCGCGTGGTGGTGTTCCTGGTCGACGGCCTCGGCTGGGAGCTGCTGCTGCGCCACCCCGAGTACGCGCCGTTCCTGTCCTCGCTGGCGGGCAGTTCGATGGGCGGCTCGGGCCGTCCGCTGACGGCCGGGTTCCCGTCGACGACGGCGACCTCGCTGGCGTCGGTGGGCACCGGCACCCCGCCGGGGCAGCACGGTCTGGCTGGTTACACGGTGGCGGTCCCCGGTGCCGGGTACCTGATGAACCAGCTGCGCTGGCAGCCGCCGACCGACCCGGCGGCCTGGCAGCCCTACCCGACGGTCTTCGAGCGGACGCACGCGGCCGGGGTGGCGACGGCGCAGGTGTCGTCCCCGCTGTTCGCGCAGACCCCGCTGACCAGGGTGGCGCTGTCCGGCGGCACGTTCATGGGCCGGACCACCGGCGAGGAGCGGATGGACCGGGCCGCGGCCTGGCTGGCCGAGCACGACCGGGCGCTGGTGTACACGTACGTCAGTGAGCTGGACGGCGCGGGCCACCGCTTCGGCGTGGACTCGGACGAGTGGCGGATGACCCTGGACGCGGTGGACCGGCTGGCCCGCCGGCTGGCCGAGCGGCTGCCGCCGCGCTCGGCGATGTACGTCACGGCCGACCACGGCATGATCGACATCGCGCCGGAGGACCGGATCGACTTCGACGAGGACTGGGAGCTCGGCGCGGGCGTGGCCCTGCTGGGGGGCGAGGGCCGGGCCCGGCACGTGTACGCGGTGCCGGGGGCCGCGGCGGACGTGTACACGGTCTGGAGCGAGGTGCTCGGCGACCGGATGTGGGTGGCGACCAGGGACGAGGCGATCGCGGCGGGCTGGTTCGGCCCGGTCGTGGACGAGCGCGTGTACGCGCGGATCGGCGACGTGGTCGCCGCGGCCCGGGACGACGTCGCGATCATCGCCTCCCGCAACGAGCCCGGCGAGTCGGCGATGATCGGACTGCACGGCTCGATGACCCCGGTCGAGCAGTTCGTGCCGCTGCTCGAAGTGCGCGCCTGAGCCGTGCCGCCGATGTCGTCCGCAGCGCCGCTGCCACCGCTTCCTCGGTGCCCGAACTCCCCTGATGTGAAAGGCCTTTGCTCCACCCATGGCTGAACTGGTGTTCTTCTCGGGCACGATGGACTGCGGCAAGTCGACGCTGGCGCTGCAGATGGACCACAACCACACCGCCCGCGGCCGGCAGGGGGTCATCCTGACCCGCCACGACCGGGCCGGCGCGGCGACCATCTCCAGCCGGCTCGGCCTGCGCGCCGAGGCGGTCGAGGTGACCGACGACTTCGACTTCCACGCGCACGTGGTGCAGCGGCTGTCGGCCGGCGGCCGGGTGGACTACCTGATCTGCGACGAGGCCCAGTTCTTCGCGGCCGGGCAGGTCGACCAGCTGGCCCGGGTGGTGGACGAACTCGACATCGACGTCTACACGTTCGGGATCACGACGGACTTCCGCACCCGGCTCTTCCCGGGCTCGCAGCGGCTGATCGAGCTGGCCGACCGGGTCGAGGTGCTGCAGGTGGAGGCGCTGTGCTGGTGCGGCGCGCGGGCCACCCACAACGCGCGGACGGTCGGCGGCGTGATGGTCGTCGAGGGCGCGCAGGTCGTGATCGGCGACATTTCGGTGAAGGAGGACGAGGTGGGCTACGAGGTGCTGTGCCGCCGGCACCACCGCCGTCGCCTGACCGCGGCGACCGCCCGTGCCTCGGTGCTCTCCCCGGACGTGCTCCCCTTCGAGCAGTCCCAGTCGTGAGGCCGGTCCCGGGCCGTCGTTCCTAGCGGGGTTCCAGGACGGAGAAGTGCCCGCCCTGCGGGTCGGCCAGCCGGGCGGCCCGGCCGCGCGCGGTGTCGTGCGGCTCGACCAGGACCCGGCCGCCGAGTTCGGTGGCGCGCCGGGCGGTGAGCGCGGCGTCGCGGACGGCGAAGTGGATCCGCCAGCGGGGCGGGTGGCCGCGCAGTTCGGCGCCGTGCCGGATGCCGGCGACCGGCCGGCCCTGCACGAGCAGCGCGGATTCGTCGGCGCCGGGCCGGAGGGTGCGGCCGAGGACGGTGGCGTAGAACGCGGCGGAGCCCTCGGCGTCGGTGGTGAGCAGTTCGGCCCACGCGGGGCCGCCGGGTTCGGGTCCGGCCTCGCGGCCGACGTGCTCCTCGCCCTGCCACAGGCCGAAGACGGCGCCGGAGACGTCGGCGGCGATGGCCATCCGTCCGGCGCGTTCGGCCTGGAGGGGCCCGACGGCGACGGTGCCGCCGCACTCGCGCACGAGCTGGGCGGCGGAGTCGGCGCTGTCCACGGCGAAGTAGGTGGTCCACTGCACCGGGAAGCCGGTGGCGCTGGAGACACCGAGGCCGGCGACCGGTTCACCGTCGAGCTCGGCCCGGACGTAGTCGCCGAGTTGGGCCGGCCCCGGGGAGTAGCTCCAGCCGAGCAGGTCGCCGTAGAACGCTCGGGCGCCGGCCAGGTCGTCGGTCAGCAGGCTGACCCAGCAGGGCGTGCCCTGGGCGAGCCGGAGTTTCACCGCGGGCAATGCGGGCCTCCTCACGGGCGGTTGGCGCACGGAATTCGCGCACGCGAGGGTGATGCTTCCACTCCGGCGCGCGACCAACCCTTCGGCCGCGCGGAAATTCCGGCAAAGACCGCACAAAGAGCGGCGGTTCGGCCGCGCTGCGCGACAATGGCCCGCATGACCACCTACAACGACGGTTCCCCGCTGATCTCCGCGGCCGGGCTGCGGGAGGCGCTCGCCTCGTCGCGTCCGCCGGTGCTGCTGGACGTGCGCTACCAGCTGGTCGGTGCGGCCGCGGGCGGCCCGACGGCCGCGGAGGAGTACCGGGCCGGGCACCTGCCGGGCGCGCACTTCGTCGACCTGGACCGGGACCTCGCGGCCGCGCCCGGCGCTCCCGGCCAGGGGGGCCGCCACCCCCTGCCGGACCTGGAGGAGTTCGGCGCCGCGATGCGCCGCTTCGGTGTCTGCGCCGACCGTCCGGTCGTGGTGTACGACGGCGGGCCCTCGCTGTCGGCGGCCCGCGCCTGGTGGCTGCTGCGCTGGGCCGGGCACCGCGACGTGCGGGTGCTGGACGGCGGTTACGCGGCGTGGTCGGCGGCCGGGCTTCCGGTGACGGCCGAGGTGCCGGCGGAGGAGGAGGGCGACTTCAAGCCCGTCCCGGGCAAGATGCCGACGATCGACGGGAATGGCGCGGCGGCGTGGGCGCGCAGCGGCCTGCTGCTGGACGCCCGGTCGGGAGAGCGCTACCGGGGCGAGACGGAGCCGGTCGACCCGCGCGCGGGGCACGTCCCGGGCGCGGTGTCGGCGCCGACCACCGAGAACGTCGGTGCGGACGGGCGGTTCCGGCCGGCCGCGGAGCTGGCCGAGCGGTTCCGCGCGCTGGGCGCGGGGGAGCGGGAGACGGCCGTGTACTGCGGGTCGGGGGTGACGGCGGCGCACCAGGTCCTGGCACTGGAGGTGGCGGGCGTGCCGGCCACGCTGTACCCGGGGTCGTGGAGCGAGTGGTCGAGCGACGCGAGCCGTCCGGTGGCGGTCACGGAGCAGCCGGGCTGAGCACCCCGCGCCCGCGGGTGCACGGAAGGGGCGGGAGGCCGAAGCCTCCCGCCCCTTCTCGCGCGGACGGTTATTCCTGCTTCTTGCGCCGGCTGCCGAAGACGATCTCGTCCCAGCTGGGCACGGTGGCCCGGCGGCCGGGCCGGACGCCGTCCGCCTCGGCCTGCCGGTCGGTGGTGCCGACCAGGCGCTCGCGGTGCGGGGCGACGGCGCGCGGCATCAGGATGTCGGCGTACGCGGAGCCGGCGCCGACGGCGGGTGCCGCGGCGGCGGCCGGTTCCTCGGTCTCCTCGGCGACCTCGGCGGGTACCGGTTCGACCGGGGCGGGTCCGACGGCGAGGTCGCCGCGGAAGGCGGGGACGACGTCGAGCAGGCTGGTGAGCGAGTCCCGGCCCTCGGCCGCGGCCTCGCGCGCCTCGCGGGCGGACATGATGCGGTCGGCGGAGGGGCGGTCGATCATCGGGCGGGGCGGCCGGTCCTGGGGGAGCCGGGCGATCCGCGGGATGAACGGGAAGACCGAGTCCTCCTCGCGCTCGACGGTCTCGCCGATCAGCGCGCGGGCCTCGTCGTCGTTGGGCGTGACGAGGCGCCGGGGCGGGTCGTACGTCCAGGAGGCGCTGCGGCCCTCGCCGTCGGAGCGGTAGGAGAGGATGACCTCCCACGTGCCGTCGTCGCGCCGCCAGGAGTCCCAGCGCTCGGTCTCCTTCTCGGCGCCGCGCAGCGCGAGCCGTTCGGCGACGGCCTCGCCGAGCTGGGGGCCGGGGGACTCGCCGTTGCGGCGGATGGCGGTCTTGCGGGCGCGCTCGGCCATGAAGGCGCGTTCGGCGAGGACGGGTCCCTCGAAGCGGCGGACCCGGTCGACGGAGATGCCGGCGGCCTGGGCGACCTCCTCGGCGGAGGCACCGGCTCGTATCCGCGCCTGGATGTCGCGGGGGCGGAGGTGGCTCTCGACCTCGATCTCGATCTGGCCGAGGCGCGGGCGGTCGCCGCGGATGGCGGCGCGCAGCCGCTCGTCGATGGGGAGGGTGTACTCCGTGCTGTCGGCAGCCTTGAGCACCAGCCGTGTGCCGTCGTTGCTGACGGCCACAACCCGCAGTTCGGGCACGGTTACCTCCCGGGTGGTGCCTGCCGACGTCACCTGCGTCGCTGCTCCCGTACTGAGTGTGGCCTGCCCACTCGCGACTGGCCACAACCTTGCTGAGTTCCCCGGCGTGTCGGGCTCACGCCCGTCCACACCGCTGTGGCACGGTTGCCTTTTTGCCACGTCATCCGTCGACGTCGCGCCTGGGTGTCCCGGCCGTCCTCGCACGCGGAGTGTTCGCGACGATCCGGGACCGGCGTCGCCGTGCGTGCCTGTGTCGTGGCTCTTCGTCAAGTTGCCGTGGTACTGGCAGTCGACAAGTCGACCCAAGGCTCAGGCTTTACGAACAGTACTCCATTCGTGGCATCCGGAGGGGCGGCTCGCCGCTCAAGTCTCCCGCGATTCACGGGAATCTCAAGAGCGCGCGCCCCGGGCGGCGGACCGCTGCCGGATGGACGGTGATCATCTTCACACAATCGCGGAGGGAAGAACCGGATTTTCGTCCCTTGTGTCCTTCTTTGGGCAAGATGGAGTGACTTGTTCGAAGAACAGTCGTACGGACCGAGGGATGTCGATGCCGGAGCGGGAGCCCGTCGAGGAGGGCGGGAAGGACGAGCGCAGGCGGATCGATCTGAGTGTGGCTCAGGTCGTGGCGAGCGCGCTGGCCGCGGTGGCGGGGGCCTTGTTGGCGTCCGAACTCGGCGTCTACGGCACGATCATGGGCGCGGCGGTGGTGAGCGTCGGGGCCACCACGGGCGGTGCGCTGTTCCAGCACCTCTTCAGGCGCACCGGCGAGCAACTGCGCGAGGCGGTGGACCGCGGGCCGAACCAGACGGTGAACGGGCTGCGCCAGGTGCCGGCGGACGACGTGGCTCCGGTGGAGCCGCGGGTGCCGGTGATCTCGTCGGAGTGGAACGAGCCGCAGGTGGTCCGGGCGCGCCGGCGGTGGACGTGGCGGACGTACGCGGCGGTGTCGGGGCTGGTGTTCGTGCTGGCGATGACGCCGATCGTGGCGTTCGAGATGGTCACCGGGCAGCCGGTGTCGGCGACGGTGACCGGGCAGACGGGCAACGGCACGTCGTTCGGCGGCAGCGTGGGCACGGATCCGAAGCCGCCGGCCGGCGATCCGACGGGCCGGCCGTCCGGTGGCGGGCACGGGCCGGGCGCGACGCCGTCGGGCGGTGCGTCGGAGCCGGCGACGTCGAGGCCGCGGCCGGAGCCGAGCGGCAGCCCGAGCGGGTCGCCGACCTCGGGCGGGTCGCCGTCCCCGACACCGACGCCGACCCCGGACCCGAGCCCGAGCGGGACGCCCACCTCCGGCGCGTCCCCGTCGGCGGGCGGTGGCGGGAAGCCGACCGGCGGGACGACTCCGCAGCCGCCCGCGCCGAGCCAGGCCCCGGCGTCGGAGGCCCCGGCGCCCGCCGCCGGAACCCCGGCGGGCCAGGGCGTGTCCTAGTCGCCGAGGACCCGGCGCAGGTACGGGTTGGCGAACAGGCGGCCGGGGTCGACCTCGTCGCGCAGGGCGGTGAAGTCGCCGAAGTGCGGGTAGACCCCGGCGAGGTACTCGGCGTCGCGGGTGTGCAGCTTGCCCCAGTGGGGGCGGCCCTCGTGGGCGGCCATCAGCTGTTCGACGCCGGTGAAGTAGCCCTGGTCGCGGGTGCCCCGGTAGAGGTGGACGGCGATGTAGGCGCTGTCGCGGCCGGAGGCGGTGGAGAGCCAGAGGTCGTCGGCGGGGGCGAAGCGGACCTCCACCGGGAAGCTGATCCGCCAGTCGGACCGTTCGATGAGCGCCTTCAGCTCGCGCAGCACGTCGGCGACGGCGGCGCGCGGCACGGCGTACTCCATCTCGACGAAGCGGACCTTGCGCGGGCTGGTGAACACCTTGTGCGAGGTGTCGGTGTAACTGCGGTCGGACCACGCGCGGCTGGCCAGCGAGGCGATGGCGGGGATGCTGCCGGGGAAGCGGCGGCCGACCCGGCAGGCGCCCTCCCACACGGTGTTGGAGAGGAAGTCGTCCTCCAGCCAGCCCTTGAACCGGGGCAGCGGGGCGGCCGGGCCCTGGCTGCGGTTGTTGCGCTTGGTGCTGCAGCGGTCGGTGTGCGGGAACCAGTAGAACTCGAAGTGCTCGTTGACGGCGGTGAGGTCGTCGAGGCGGTCGAGGACCTCGTCGAAGCGCATCGGCTGCTCGTGGGCGGTGAGCAGGAAGGACGGCTCGACGCCGAAGGTGAGCGCGGTGATCACGCCGAGCGCGCCGAGGCCGAGCCGGGCGCCCTGGAAGAGCCGCGGGTTCTCGGTGGGCGAGCAGCGGTGGACCGTGCCGTCGGCGAGGACGATCTCCAGGGCGCGGATCTGCGCGGCGAGCGAGCCGGAGTCGCGGCCGGTGCCGTGGGTGCCGGTGCTGGTGGCGCCGGCGACGGTCTGGACCTCGATGTCGCCCATGTTGGTGAGCGAGAGGCCCTCGGCGGCGAGGAGCCGGTTGAGCCGGTGCAGCGGGAGGCCGGACTCGACGGTGACGGTGCCGGCCTCGCGGTCGATCCCGCGGACGGCGGTGAGCGCGTGCGGGCGGATCTGGACGCCGTCGCCGGCGGAGGCGATCGCGGTGAAGGAGTGGCCGGAGCCGACGGCCTTGACGGTGCGGCCCTGTTCGGCGGCGCGCCGGATCTCCCTGGCCAGTTCCTCCGCGGTGCCGGGCGCGGCGGCCCGGGCGGGCCGGGCGCTCTGGTTGCCGGCCCAGTTGGTCCAGCGGACGGCGGTCGCGGTACTGGCCTGGGGCATGTGCTGACTCCTGCTCCGTGGCCGACGGGGTCGGCGGGGTCCGGGCGGTGGGGGCCGCCGGTGGGGCCTGTGCACGGGGCCGCGCGGGCCCCTACCCGCGGGTAGGCCCGCGAGTAGGGAGGAGATTAGTCAGTTCACCGTCCGAGGTCTACGGGTTCGACGGCGGGCGCCCCGGGCTCGGCCGCGGGCAGGCCGGCCCGCAGGGTGCGCAGGCCGACGAGGGCGACCAGGACGCCGAACACGCCGGCGACCAGCGGCACCCAGTAGCCGGCGGCGGCGCCGGAGGCGTCCACCACCCAGCCGCCGGCCGAGGAGCCGAGGGCGACGCCGAGTGCGAGCCCGGTGGTGGTCCAGGCCATGCCCTCGGTGAGCTGGGCGGCCGGGACGAGCCGTTCGACCAGGGCCATCGCGGAGATCAGGGTGGGGGAGATGGCGACGCCGGCGAGCAGCAGGACGGCGCCGGTGGCGAGCAGCCCGCCGAGGCCCTGCACCGCCTCGGCGACGAGCAGCACCGGGATCATGGTGAGCGCCATCATCACGACGCCGACGACGAAACGATTCGCCAGGGGGCTGGTGGGCTTGAGCGCGCCGTAGACCATGCCGGCCAGGCCGGAGCCGAGTGCCCACACGGCGAGGACGGTGCCGGCGAGGCCCTCGTGGTCCTGGGCCCGGGCGAAGGCGACGGTGACGATCTCGACCGAGCCGAAGATCGCCCCGGTGGCGATGAAGGTGAGCACCAGCACGACCAGGCCGGGGTTGAGGATCGCGCTGCGGCCGCTGCGCCCGGCGGCCGGGTGGACCGGCGGCTCGGTGCGCCGCTGGGCGGTGAACAGGACGATCCCGACGGTGAGTGCGAGGCCGGCGGCGAGCAGGCCGGACTCGGGGAAGACGTTGGTGGCCAGGCTGACGGCGAGGATCGGGCCCACCATGAAGCAGAACTCGTCGACCACCGCCTCGAAGGAGTACGCGGTGTGCAGCCGGGCGGGCTTGTCCCGGTAGAGGTGGGCCCAGCGGGCGCGGACCATGGCGCCCGCGCTGGGCATGGCGCCCATGCCGACGGCGAAGAAGAAGAGCGTCCAGTCCGGGGCGTCGAAGTGGGCGCAGAGCAGCAGTCCGGTCGCCGCGGCGATGGTGAACGCGGCGGCGGGCAGCGCGACGCGGCGCTGGCCGTGCCGGTCGACGAGCCAGGAGACGGCCGGTCCGAGCACCGCGGCGGCGATCGCCAGGGTCGCCGAGACGAGGCCCGCCACCCCGAAGGAGCCGCGCTGCTGGGACAGCATGGTCACGATGCCGATGCCGGTCATCGAGATCGGCAGGCGGGCGATGAACCCGGCGGAGGAGAAGGCCAGCGTGCCGGGGGCGGCGAATATCTGGCGGTAGCTGGACAGCACGCGGAAGCTCCGGGGAGGTAAGGAACAAGGCGGTTGAACACAGCTTACGTATGTTGGCAAACGGTATTTTCCGGGCTCTCCGCGCCGCCCCGCCGACGGGCCCCGGCCCCTCAATGGCAGGATCGGTGCCATGTCCGACGCGCGCAAACCCTCCCTCTCCGGCGCCGCTCCCTACGACGCCCTCCTGCTGCTCTCCTTCGGCGGCCCCGAGGCCCCCGAGGACGTCGTGCCGTTCCTGGAGAACGTCACCCGTGGCAGGGGAATCCCGAAGGAACGGCTGAAGGAGGTGGGCAAGCACTACTTCATGTTCGGCGGGGTCAGTCCGATCAACGGGCAGAACCGCGAGCTGCTGGCCGCGCTGCGCAAGGACTTCGCCGACCACGGCCTGGACCTGCCGGTCTACTGGGGCAACCGCAACTGGGCGCCCTACCTGACCGACACCCTGCGCGAGATGGCCGCCGACGGTCACCGTCGGATCGCCGTCCTCGCCACCAGCGCCTACGCCGGCTACTCCGGCTGCCGCCAGTACCGCGAGAACCTCGCCGATGCGCTCGCCGTCCTCGCCGACGAGGGCGGCCCCGAGCTGCGCGTCGACAAGCTCCGGCACTTCTACAACCACCCGGGCTTCGTCGGCCCGATGGCCGAGGCCACCGTCGCCGCCCTGGAGTGGCTGCCCGCCGGCGTGCGGGACGGCGCCCGGCTGGCGTTCACCACCCACTCCATCCCCGACGCGATGGCCGAGACCTCCGGCGCCCCGGACGACCCGGCCCGCGGTGAGTCCGGCGGTGCGTACGTCGCCCAGCACCTGGACGTCGCGCGGCTGGTCGTCGAGGCCGTCGCCGAGCGCACCGGCGTCGCCGGGCGGCCGTGGGAGCTCGTCTACCAGAGCCGCAGCGGGGCCCCGCACATCCCGTGGCTGGAGCCGGACATCTGCGACCACCTGGAGGCCCAGCACGCCGACGGCGCGCCGGCCGTCGTGATGGTCCCGATCGGGTTCGTCTCCGACCACATGGAGGTCAAGTACGACCTCGACACCGAGGCCGTCGCCAAGGCCGCCGAGCTCGGCCTGCCGGTGGCCCGGGCGGCCACCGTCGGCGCCGACCCCCGGTTCACCGCCGCCGTGCGCGAGCTGGTCCTGGAACGGGCCGCCACCGAGCGCGGCGAGGACGTCACCCGCTGCGCTCTCGGGGCGCTCGGGCCCAGCCACGACGTGTGCGCGGTGGCCTGCTGCCCCAACCCGCGCGCCCCCCGCCCGGCCGCCGCCGAGCGCTGACCCGTACCGGAGGAGATGCCCGTGTCCAGCCCCGCCCTGCCCGACGCCCGGCTGCTCGACGACCTGCTCGACGTGGCCCTGGACGCCGCCCGCCGGGCGGGCGCCCTGCTGCGCGACGCCCGGCCCGCCGACCTGGGTGTGGCCGGCACCAAGAGCAGCCCGGTCGACGTGGTCACCGAGATGGACCTCGCCTCCGAGAAGCTCGTCGTGGAGCTGATCGCCGAGCGCCGTCCGCAGGACGGCTACCTCGGCGAGGAGGGCGCCGACCGGCCCGGCACCAGCGGGGTGCGCTGGGTCGTCGACCCGCTCGACGGCACGGTCAACTACCTGTACGGGCTGCCCTCGTGGGCGGTGAGCGTGGCCGCCGAGGTGGACGGCCGGGCGGTCGTCGGCGTCGTCCACGCACCGGCCCGCGGCGAGCTGTTCCACGCCGTCGTCGGCCGCGGCGCCCGCCTCGACGGCGCGCCGATCTCCGCCCGCCCGGCCCCGCCGTGGGGGCAGGCGCTGATCGGCACCGGCTTCAACTACGTCGAGGCGGTGCGGGTCCGGCAGGCCGAGGTGCTGCTGGCCCTGATGCCCGAGGTGCGGGACATCCGCCGGGGCGGCGCCGCCGCGGTGGACCTGTGCGACGTCGCCGCCGGGCGCCTGGACGGCTACTACGAGCGCGGCCTGGCCCCCTGGGACCGCGCCGCGGGCTGCCTGATCGCCACCGAGGCAGGTGCCCTGACCGGCGGACGGCCCGGACACGGCCCGGACGGCCGGCTCACCGTCGCCGCCGCACCCGGCGTGTACGAGCCGCTCCAGGAGCGCCTGGCCGCGCTGCGCGCCTGGGCGGATTGAGCGCTTCACCGGACGTTCGCCCCTGGGACACGTCATGTCCCGGGGGCAAATCTTTGCCCCCGCAGGCGCGGGTTCCTCCCGGGCCGGGCAAACGAAGAGCCCTGGCATACGGGGGATGCCAGGGCCTGGGGTTTCGCACGGCCCCCGCAGGGCCGCTGGTGCCGGAGGACCGGCGTCGGGTCAGGTGCTGCGAAGCGTCACGCGGCGGTGCGGTGGCGCTCGAGCACGGTGTCCACGCCGTGCTCGGCGGCGAGTCGGCGGAGGTCGTCCAGCTCGGACTGCTCCACCTCGGCGAGGAACTCGTCCCCGGCCTCGATCGCGCGGTGCAGGTCCTGCTCGGCGTTGGCTATGCGCTGCAGGATTCCGGCCTTGAAGGCGTCCATACGGGCCCCCTTACTGTGTCGGACGTGCACGGTCGTGCGTTCTCCGCCCTGAGGTGGTCCGGTCGACGGAAGCGCCCGGGCCGGCGGGTCTGCTGCTCCGGTCGGGCGCGGAGACGGCCTCGGCCGCTCCCGGTGACGTCCCATGCCCCAGGGCCGGCGCGGATGAACGCACGGCGGGTGGGTGCGACCGGCCAAGGGCCAGATCGCGGGTGTGCAGCTGTCCTCCCCGCCCCGGCGGCCGGGAAACCTGCCCGGCCGAGAAAGTTGCCCGTGTCACAGTCCAATCGGACTGCTCCGGATGCGAACCGTGACCGGCGGGGAGCCGGGCGAACCCTGCCCGAGGGGCAGCTTATCGCTGCTTTACCGAAGGACCAGGCAGGATGGAGACACGTTCGGAGCCGTGCGTCCGCTTCCGGGGCCGGCCTGGAGAAGGGACAACGACCGTGCGGGTTCTCGTCGTCGAGGACGAGCAGCTGCTCGCCGAGGCCGTCGCAACCGGCCTGCGCCGCGAGGCGATGGCCGTCGACGTGGTGTACGACGGGGAGGCCGCGCTCCAGCGCATCGCGGTCAACGACTACGACGTCGTGGTGCTCGACCGGGACCTGCCGCTCGTCCACGGCGACGACGTCTGCCGCAAGGTGGTCGAACAGGGCCTGGCCACCAGGGTCATCATGCTGACCGCCTCCGGCGACATCAGCGACCGGGTCGAGGGTCTGGAGATCGGCGCCGACGACTACCTTCCGAAGCCGTTCGCCTTCAGCGAACTCGTGGCCCGGGTAAGGGCGCTGGGCCGCCGCGCGACCGTCCCGCTGCCGCCCGTCCTGGAGCGCGCCGGCATCTCGCTCGACCCCGGCCGCCGCGAGGTCATCCGCGACGGACGCACCGTGCAGCTCGCCCCCAAGGAGTTCGCCGTCCTGGAGGTCCTGATGCGCGCCGGCGGCGCCGTCGTCTCCGCCGAACAGCTCCTGGAGAAGGCCTGGGACGAGCACACCGACCCGTTCACCAACGTCGTGCGCGTCACCGTCATGACGCTGCGCCGCAAGCTCGGCGACCCGCCGGTCATCGTCACCGTGCCCGGCTCCGGCTACCGCATCTGAGCGGAGCCCGCCCCGGATCCCCGGCGGATCCCCCCCACCGACCAGCGCCCGCCCCGGCGGACGCCCCGAGAGGACCCATCATGACCACCCCGCCCCCGGCCGGCGGGCCCTCCGGCGCGCCCGCCGGCGGCCCGCGCGTCGTACCGCCCAAGCCCGCACACCCCCCGCGCGCGCCCCGGCTGCACCAGTCGACGCACGAGAACTACGTCCCCGGCGACGGCATGCTCGCCTGGCTGCCGTTCCGCCCGACCATCCGGATGCGGCTCACCCTGCTCTACGGCGGGATGTTCCTGATGGCGGGCATCGTCCTGCTGCTGGTGATGTACTACTTCGTCCGCCAGGCCCTCCAGGACGCCTCGCTGCCGCACCTCGTGCTCAGCAGCCCGACCGGCAACATCAGCGTCACCACGCCGGACGGCATCACCATCACCAACCAGGCGACGCTGGACCGGTGGCTGGCCAACTACCAGACCGTCCAGTCCAACCAGGCGCTCAACACGCTGCTGCGCAAGTCCCTCACCGTCCTCGTCTGCCTCGCCGTGATCGCCTTCGCGGCCGGCTACGCGATGGCCGGCCGGGTGCTGCGCCCGCTCGGCCGGATCACCCGCACCGCCCGTGACGTCGCCTCCTCCGACCTGCACCGGCGGATCGAGCTGGACGGGCCGGACGACGAGCTCAAGGAGCTCGCCGACACGTTCGACGGCATGCTCGACCGGCTCGACCGCTCGTTCGACTCCCAGCGCCGCTTCGTCGCCAACGCCTCGCACGAGCTGCGCACGCCGCTGGCGATCAACCGGACCCTGCTGGAGGTGCAGCTCTCCGACCCGGCCGCCTCGCCCGACCTCCAACAGCTCGGCAAGACCCTGCTGGCCACCAACGAGCGCAGCGAGCAGCTGGTCGAGGGCCTGCTGCTGCTCGCCCGCAGCGACAACGAGCTCACCGAGCGCCGCCCGGTCGACCTGTCCGAGGTGGCCTCCCGGGCGCTGGAGCAGACCCGCTCGGAGGCCGACAAGCGCGAGGTCGAGCTGCGCTCGACGCTCGATCCGGCCGTGGCCTCGGGCAACGGCGTCCTGCTGGAGCGGATCGCGCTGAACCTGCTGCAGAACGCGGTGCGCTACAACACCGCCGGCGGCTGGGTCGAGCTGACCACGGCCGAGGTGCCGGGCGGCGGCGAGCTGGTCGTCTCGAACACCGGCCCGGTGGTGCCGCAGTACGAGCTGGAGCACATCTTCGAACCGTTCCGCCGGGTCAAGGGCGCCGACCGCACCCGCAGCGACAAGGGGGTCGGGCTCGGCCTGTCCATCGTGCGCTCGGTGGTCCGCGCCCACGGCGGCGCCATCGAGGCCACTCCGCGCCCCGGTGGCGGCCTCACGATGCGGGTGCGCATCCCGGGCCCCTGACCGCGCCCGCGGGCCGCTGCGGGGCCGGTTGCGCCGCCCGTCGCGCCGCCCGCGCCACCGCCCTCCGTAAGCGACCGTTCGAGGCCGCCCCCGCCAGGCCCGTCAAGACGACATAAGGCCAGGCGGGGGCGGCTTGTCTTTTCCGGTCCGGGCAACTTACGGTGTCGTAACCTACGCAACCGTAAGTGTGCCCCTCCGCGCGTCCCCCGACGTGCCCGCCCAACGCGCCCGTCCCGCGCGTGCCGTCCCCCAGGAGCAACCCCCGTGACCATCGCCCCTGTGCAGCGCAGCACCTCGCTCGGATCGAGCGCCTGGACCGACGCCCGGCTGATCCTGGCCCTCGAAGAGGTCGTCGAGAAGGAGCTCAACCGCCACCTCGCGGTGGCCAAGGAGTGGATGCCGCACGAGTTCGTGCCGTGGAGCCAGGGCCGCGACTTCGACGGCGTGCTCGGCGGCGAGGCCTGGTCGCTGGAGCAGTCCCAGGTGACGGCGCTCGGCCGGGTCTCCCTCGTGGTCAACCTGCTCACCGAGGACAACCTCCCGAGCTACCACCACGAGATCGCGACGATGTTCGGCCGCGAGGGCGCCTGGGGCACCTGGGTGCACCGCTGGACCGCCGAGGAGGGCCGGCACGGGATAGCCATTCGCGACTTCCTGCTCGCCACCCGGGCCGTCGACCCGGTGGAGCTGGAGCGGGCCCGGATGTCCCACATGTCCGAGGGCTTCGAGTCCGACAACGCGCACAGCATGCTCCACTCGGTGGCCTACGTGGCCTTCCAGGAGCTCGCGACCCGCATCTCGCACCGCAACACCGGCAAGCACGCCGGCGACCCGCTGTGCGACCAGCTGCTGGCGAAGATCGCCAACGACGAGAACCTGCACATGGTCTTCTACCGGAACCTCCTCAAGGCCGCCCTGGAGATCGCCCCGGACCAGGCCATGCGGGCCATCGCCGACGTCGTGACGGACTTCCGGATGCCCGGCCACGGCATCCCGGGCTTCGAGCGCGCCGCCGCGCAGATCGCCATCGGCGGGGTCTACAACCTGCGCATCCACCACGACGACGTGCTGCAGCCGGTGCTCCGCCACCTGCGGGTGATGGAGATCGACGGCCTCGGCGCGGAAGGCCTGATGGCCCAGGACGAGCTCGGCGTCTTCCTCGACGGGCTGGACGAGCAGGCCCGCAAGTTCGAGGAGCGGCAGGCCGCCCTGCTCGCCCGCCGGGCCGCGCGCCGCGCCTCCTAGCACGCCCCTGCGGGCCGACGTCCGCCGGTGCGCCGCCCTCCGGGGCGGCGCACGTTCGCGCGGGTGCTCCCGGGGGCCGCCGGGAGGTTCGGAGTGGGTGGATTTTCCGTGATTTGCCCCGGAAGATTCTGAACGTGACCAAGCTCACACCGTGTCGCTCCGCGACGTCGGCCGAACTCGGAGAGTGATCATGGCGATTCGGGCCCCGATCGCCGTCCGTGACCGGATTTCCGGCCCGGACGCGTGTGCGGGGTTGACGGGCGCCCCTGCTGGGCAAGGGATTCTGCGGGTGCCCGTACGGTCCGCGCTCACTCTGAGTCGCCGCCTGACGGGCTCCGGAGGGGGCCGGAGATGGCCCAGCGTGAGGCCTCCCGCGCCCCGGTGGATCACCCCAACGGACCCCGGGCTGAGTGTCGATTGAGTAACAGGGCTTGAAGTAAGGCAAAATCTCCGCCTCGGGTCGGGCACAAGACCGACCCCCCATGCGTTACGTGCGCTGGAGATACCGCACACACCGCACAACCCGGAGGGGGAGAGCGAAAAATGGCAACGGACTACGACACCCCACGCAAGACCGACGACGACGTCAACGAGGACAGCATCGAGGAGCTCAAGGCTCGGCGGAACGACAAGGGCGGAAGCTCTGTCGACGTCGACGAGTTCGATGCGGCCGAGGGCATGGAGCTCCCCGGCGCCGACCTCTCGAACGAGGAACTCGCCGTTCGCGTCCTGCCCAAGCAGGCCGACGAGTTCACCTGCATGAGCTGCTTCCTCGTGCACCACCGCAGCCAGCTCTACAGCGAGAAGAACGGCAACCCGATCTGCCGGGACTGCGGCGCCTGAGCAGCGCGGCGGACACGGCCCGGCACCCGCGGTCCGCGCGGGGCCGGCACCCAGCCCCTTCCGGCTCCGGGCAGCGGAGCCGGACGGCAGGTCCGGGCAGGACAAAAGTCGTAGGGACGGTCCCGCAGCCGCGGAACCGTCCCTCTTCGTCTTCCGGCGTGCGCCGGTGGCGCGCGCCCTGCGCTACGCCCGCGCGCTCCGGCGGGCCTCCTCCAGCGCCTCCGCCAGCTTCATCGGCGAGCGCGTGGACAGATAGAGGTACGGCGTCGGGTCGGTCGGGTCCGTCACCTCGACCCGCAGCGCCGTCGGGACGTAGCTGCGCAGCAGCATGAAGGCCCGCGGGTCCGCCTTCGGTCCGCGCCAGGCCACCGCCTCGGCCGGGCTCAGGGCGTGCGCGGCGCCCAGGGCGTCCACCGGGATCCGGGCCGGGCCGGCCACCAGGGAGCCCTGCACCACGCGGATCCGGGCCGAGCCGTAACTGCTGATCGCGACCGCGCCGACGGCGATCCCGACGACCAGCCCGATCAGTGCGCCCAGCCCGCTGACCCGCAGCAGGATCAACGCGAGCGCGAGCCCGGTCGCGACCGGGAGCAGCCACCAGGAGCGGGGCACGGTGAGGCGTTCGTCGTACATGCCCCCCATTGTGGGCGCCCTCACGGCCGGGCCCGGACGGCACCCCCGGCCGTCGCCGCGTCCGTCCCGCCGTCCGGCGGCCGTCCGCCGCCCCCGCTACCGCCCGGTAGGGCGTCGGTAGGGTGGGGCAGCGTGACCGGTACGACTGCCCCCACGCCCCCCGCCGACCGGTCGGCGCCCGCGACACCGCCGACCCCGACCACCCCGCCGCCGGACGCCGTGCTGCCCCCGCGGGCCCCCGAGGCGCCCGCCCCCGGCACCCGGCTCGGCTCGCACTACGAGCACTGCTTCGGCTGCGGCCCGCAGCACCCCGGTGGCCTGCGGATCGACGCCGTCGCAGGCGTCGGGCTCGACGTCACCGCCGAGTTCACCGTCCGGGACGTCCACCAGGGCGGTCCCGGCCTCGCCCACGGCGGCGTGCTCACCACGGCCATGGACGAGACCCTCGGCACGCTCAACTGGCTGCTGCACGTCCCCGCCGTCACGGGCCGGCTGGAGACCGACTTCCTGTGCCCCGTCCCGGTCGATTCGGTGCTGCACCTGCGCGCCTGGGTCACCGGCGTGCACGGCCGCAAGATCTACGGCGCCGCCGAGGCGCGGATCGGCGGCCCGGACGGGCCGGTCGCGGTGCGGGCGCAGGCGCTCTTCATCCAGGTGAAGCTGGAACACTTCACCACGCACGGTCGTCCCGAGGACATCGGGAAGGTCCTCGACGACCCCGACCTGATGAAGCGCGCACGAGCCTTTGAGGTGAACCCTTGAGCACCACCAACCAGCCGCTGGACGTCCTGATCCGGCGCATCGACCCCGAGCTGCCGCTGCCCGCGTACGCGCAGCCCGGCGACGCGGGCGCCGACCTGCGCACCACCGTCGACGCCGAGCTGGCGCCCGGCGAGCGGGCGGTCCTGCCGACCGGTGTCGCCATCGCCCTCCCGGACGGCTACGCGGCCTTCGTCCACCCCCGCTCCGGGCTGGCAGCCCGATGCGGAGTTGCGCTCGTGAACGCCCCGGGGACGGTCGATGCCGGGTACCGTGGAGAGATCAAGGTGATCGTCGTCAATCTGGACCCGCGCGAGGGGGTCAGCTTCCGCCGAGGGGACCGGATCGCCCAGCTGGTCATCCAGCAGGTCGAGAAGGCCCGCTTCCACGAGGTGGCCGAGCTGCCTGGGTCGGCACGCGCCGAGGGCGGGTTCGGGTCGACCGGTGGCCACGCCGCGGTCTAGCATGCCCGCGGCCTCGCAGGAAGCCGAGCAGGTATTCGCATCGGTCTTGGACCGGGAAGGACAGTGACCGTGTTCCGTCGTCGCCAGAAGAGCGAGGACGCTGTCGAGCAGCTCGCCGACGACGCCATCAGCGCCGACGAGACGGCCGATGACGTCGAAGGTTCCGCCGAGAGCGAGAACGTGACCGAGCTGGACCCGGCCGACAGGGTCGGCCTGCCGCCGGCCCCGCGGCCGGACGGTCCGTGGGACCACTCCGAGCTGGAGAACCCGGAGGAGGGCCGCGTCGACCTCGGGGGCCTGCTGGTCCCGGGCGTCGAGGGCATGGAGCTCCGTGTCGAGGTGGCCGGTGACGCGATCGTCGCCGCGACCCTCGTCCTCGGCAACAGCGCCGTCCAGCTCCAGGCCTTCGCGGCCCCGAAGTCGGAGGGCATCTGGGGGGAGGTCCGGGAGGAGATCGCCAACGGCATCACCTCGCAGGGCGGCCTCATCGAGGAGGAGGAGGGCCCGCTGGGCTGGCACCTCCGTGCCCAGGTCCCCGTGCAGCTGCCGGACGGCACCCAGGGCGTGCAGCTGGTGCGCTTCGTCGGCTGTGACGGGCCGCGCTGGTTCCTGCGCGGCGTGATCTCCGGTCAGGCGGCGGTGCAGCCGGAGATGGCCGGGATCCTGGAGCAGGTCTTCCGGCAGACGGTCGTCGTGCGCGGCGAGAGCCCGATGGCGCCCCGCGACCCGATCGTCCTGAAGCTCCCCGAGGACGCGCAGATGGTGGCCGACGGCGGCGGGGCAGCCGCTGCCGCCGCCGAGGGCGAGAGCCGCTTCGGCGGCGCGTCCATCGACCCGTTCTCGCGCGGCCCGGAGATCACCGAGGTCCGCTGACCCCGGCTCGACGCCTCGCCGGCCGTTCACCGGCCGTTCGCCGATCGCCCCCTCCCGGACCCCGGGCGGGGGCGATTTGCATGTGGCGCCCCCGGGCCCGTACAGTTCCGGAGTCGCCGCGGGAGACCGGGGCAACGAAAGCGGAAAGCAAATCCGATGAATGAAACTCCGGAAAACGGAGCGGAAAACAT